>CBDAFH010000152.1:0-4055 GCA_965195165.1 uncultured ANME-2 cluster archaeon
GCTGCAGTTCCATCTTGACATGACTCTTGAGAGCATCCGGCGGCTGGTCGAGTACTGTGGCGACGAACTGGTTCCGGGCGAGTACGTCCAGAGCGAGAGGGAGCTGCTCGCAGATCACCGGGAGCACTTTGCCGATCTGTGCATGTACAGCGAGATGCTGCTCGATGGGACCCTGGATGAATATGGGGTTTGAGTGAAGCGTTGCTTGCGGCAGAGTGCTGAAGCGCGCTTTGCTCGCATTGTTGCGTCTTTATTTTTTGGCACGGATCTTGAGGATTGGGGGGTGGGGTGACGCGACTGCCATAGCCGCGGAATCGCATCAACAAAATCGCCCCGCACACGCGGAGCCTTAATTCAGCAATTCAAAATTCACCCGTCCGGAACAGCTCCGGATGTTTGAGTGTTGGTAATCTACCAAAATAGCCCTTATCCACACCCGCGGCATCATCCGTCCACGCCGCGGGTACAACGCTTCCGGAGTGCTTGGTTGTCTGTGTTCTCGTCGTTTGTGTTCGATGTTTTGGGATGTATGTTTACATTTCCAGTCATCACCGATTTAACAGCAATAGGTTACCTACTGACTACTATATAAAACCTTCTATCACCGTCCGCCATATTTTTATAGTAGAATCCAGTAATCACCATCTGATGAAGTTTGGAAGATCACAATCACATCCGCAATTATATATGTTAATACTGAAATATAATAGTAAGAGGCGATTTTAATGAAAAAGGAGCAAGATGATACCGATATCGCTGCTGTCGATTCCATCATAGACCGACACAACTCTGATGTCGAGGTGTTGGTATCGATTCTACAGGATATCCAGACTGAGTGTAGTTATCTGCCAGCGGACGCTCTGCGGCGTGTTGCCGAGCGATTGCAGGTTCCGTTGATCCAGGTATACAGTGTAGCTACATTCTTCAAGGCGTTCAGCCTCGTACCCCGGGGCAGGCGCAGCATCCATGTCTGTCTCGGAACGGCATGTCATGTCAGGGGTGCGCAAGCGATTCTTGAGGAGATCGAGCGCGACCTGAACGTGAGAGCTGGCGGCACCACCGATGACGGCGAGTTCACGCTTGAAACGGTCAACTGCCTCGGAGCCTGTGCGCTCGGACCGATCATCATGATTGACGACGAGTATCACGGGCAGATGACGCCTGCGAAGGTGCGGGAGATTCTGAAAACATGATAGTAGTAAGAAGAGGTGAGGAAAGTTGAGCAAAATACGGAATACTGCAGAACTGGAAGAACTGCGAGAGCAGTTGCAGAATGAGCGGGATCCAAATAAGCCTGTTATCACAATCTGTAACGGGACTGGCTGTCATGCCTACAACTGTGAACGTGTCATCGAGGCGATCAAAAGCGAACTTGTTGCGCAGAAACAGAACGGCAATGTTGAGGTCAGAGCAACCGGGTGCCATGGTTTTTGTGAGCGGGGTCCGATCGTTGTTATTAACCCCGCCGGAATATTCTACCAGCGCGTGACACCGGATGATGCATCGGAGATCGTCTCTGAAACGATCATCAACCACAACGTAATCGACAGATTGCTATATGTTGATCCTGTAACCGATGAGACGATCACGAACGAAAACGACGTCAACTTCTACAAGGCGCAGACACGACTCGTTTTTGGCGATAATGTCAAGATCGATCCGGCAAGCATCCTCGATTACATAGCGATTGGCGGATACTCCGCACTCGCAAAAGCACTACCGACTATGAATCCGGACGAGGTCATAGACGAGATCAAAGCGTCGGGCTTGCGCGGGAGAGGCGGCGCAGGGTTCCCAACCGGCAGAAAATGGGAATCATGTCGAGATTCCGAAGGCGAGACAAAATATGTGATCTGCAATGCAGACGAGGGCGATCCTGGTGCATACATGGATCGCAGTCTGCTCGAGGGTAACCCACACTCTATTCTGGAGGGCATGATCATCGGTGCGTTTGCGATCGGCTCAAGTGAGGGCTACGTATATGTCAGGCACGAGTATCCGCTTGCTATCAAGAATCTTGAGATCGCAATCAAACAGGCTGAGGAGTATGGACTTCTCGGCAAGGACATTCTTGGAACTGGCTTTGATTTCACGGTCAAGATCAGTCGTGGTGGCGGTGCATTCGTCTGCGGCGAGTCAACTGCACTGATGGCGTCGATCGAAGGTAAACCCGGCGACCCAAGCCCGAAATACATCCACACGACCGAGAAAGGTCTCTGGGGCAAGCCGTCGAACCTGAACAATGTCGAGACGTTGGCAAACGTCCCGCTCATCATAAAGAACGGTTCTGACTGGTACAGCAAAATCGGGACAGAGACGAGTAAGGGAACCAAGATATTCTCGCTCGTCGGCAAGATCAACAACACCGGGCTTGTGGAGGTTCCGATGGGAATCACCCTGCGCGAGATTGTCTATGACATCGGCGGCGGGATTCCGGGCGGCAGGAAATTCAAGGCTGTGCAGACCGGCGGACCGTCCGGAGGATGTATACCTGAAAGCCTGCTCGATCTGCCTGTGGACTACGAGAGCCTCTCTGAACACGGCTCGATGATGGGTTCCGGCGGCATGATCGTGATGGATGAAGGTACCTGTATGGTCGATATGGCGCGTTACTTCATCAATTTCCTTGAAGGTGAGTCCTGCGGCAAGTGTGTGCCATGCAGAGAGGGGCTTTACAGGATGGGTGAGGTTCTCGGTAGGATATGCGATGGCAGAGGGAGAGAAGGTGATATCGAACTCTTGGAAGACCTCTGTGAACTGCTAACCGATGCATCGCTCTGTGGTCTCGGAACATCTGCGGCAAACCCGGTTCTGACAACGATTGCATACTTCAAGGACGAGTACATCGCACACATCAAGGAGAAACGGTGTCCGGCTGGTGTCTGCAAGAGTCTGATCCACTACACAATCGATGAAACGGCATGTACCGGATGCGGTGCGTGTCTGAAAGCCTGCCCCGAGGGTGCAATCACCGGTGATGCGAAGGAGGTGCACACAATCAATGCAGGTAAGTGCATCAAGTGTGGGATCTGCTACGATGTCTGCAAATTCGATGCAGTGAGGAAGGAGTGATACCATGACTGAAAATCAAAACGGAATGGTCACATTGACGATAAACGGCGTGGGTGTCTCCGCGGATCCAAGCTGGAGCCTGCTTGAGGCGATCCGGTTCTACGGGATCAATGTCCCGACACTCTGCTACAACGAGGGGCTGACCCCTTATGGTGCGTGCAGGCTCTGCGTTGTTGAGATTGGAAGCGGAGATCGCACAAAACTGGTAGCTTCATGTAGCCATCCGGTCCGGGACGGGCTGGTTGTGAGAACGCACTCCAGACGGGTGATGAAAGCCAGAAAGATGATAATGGAACTCCTTATTGCGAGATGTCCAAGTTCAAAGGTTCTTCAGGACATGGCTGCCAAGATGGGGTTATCGAGTGTGCGCTTTGAGCCAAAGCACGACGACTGCATCCTGTGCGGTCTCTGCGTGCGGATGTGCGAGGAGCAGATGGGCGCGAAAGCGATCGGATTCGTTGGACGAGGTGTTGACAGAAAGATCACCACCCCATTTGACATGAAGTCTGATCAATGCAAGGCATGTGGTGCATGCATGTACATCTGTCCGACATGCCAGCTCAGGTGTCTCGGACCCGAGGCAAAAGACCCCCTCTGCGGCGGCTGCACCAACACCGACCCGGTCTGCATCTGGGAAGGCTCTGATGACGCACTCTGCTACATGCATCCGTGTTTGGCATGTGTAAAGGAGCCGGAGAAAGTATAGAAATCACAGATAAGAATACAATAATATAGTAATATAATACAGGAGATGAAAGAATATGACATTGACGAAAGCGAACGCCACTGCGGCGACACTGACAAAGAACAGAACAGAAGGATCGATCACCACAGTAAGTGGCATGTGCGCAACATGTGTGGACGGCTGCATAGGAATGTGTGAGATCGGAAAGTCAGCCTACAGGGGAGCAGAGGTGCTATACCCGCAGCCCTACGGGCTAATCACGGCAGGTTCTGAGAAGGAGATCGGAAGAGCACACGTC
>CBDAFH010000153.1:0-3400 GCA_965195165.1 uncultured ANME-2 cluster archaeon
GATTGCGTGAGTTACAGATGCCTTGAAAAATTCCGTGAGTTCGGGCGTAAACCGCTCATACCAACTTCCATCGCTTAATTCGGTTTCTGATGACCTTTCGTAATCACGTTTCATGCTGGCAAGAGTGCGCTGAAGGCGAACTCCGAATCCCATGACCAAAACCCAGAACATGATCACAGGATCGATTTTTCTCTCTCGTTTTACAAGCCCAGTTTCACGAGCTCGAGTTACGTAACCATTTAGGTGAAAAAATAGTGCAAAGATCTTTTTCGATTATATGTGGATCGGTTGTCATCAATATCCCCTCAGATATCAGATTACAAGTGATTGGGGGTGTGTAAATATAAATGCTTGGATGGTATTATTTCATAAAAATACCGAGTGGGTCAACAAGTGGCTTAACCGATGACTGATGAAGGCACGCCGGTTGACGCCTGCACCGGCGATATCGATGGCAATGGGCATATCAACAGTCTCGATGTGCTGCTGCTGATGGGCTACATCAACAATCCAGCAGGATATTCGCTCCACTGCGGGTGCTGAGCGGAATGATCGCGAGACTTCGGATCGCAGTAGCAACGCTTCTATTGCTCGGCAGCCCTCGCCGCACCGCGACAGGTGCAGATGGCTGACATGCCCATTCTAGCGAATTGAAACACGCAGATGCAGATATGCTGTGAAAATGCATAATAATCATGGCAGATAACTAAATTCCATAGCAAACGAGAAAGAAAGGAGGTTTTTGGAAAGATGGAAACCGTAACATTGGATATGATACACAGGGACCTGGAATTTGTAAAGAGGGAATTAATGGAGATAAAGGCGCGGATAGAGGATAGGGACCGCATAATTACAGAGGACGACTATAATGCATTACAAGAGTACAACACAGAAAAATCCGAAGGGAGACTGACGTCACACGAAGATCTCAAAAAAGAGCTGGGATTATGATGTTTGATGTGAACTATTCCAGTAGGTCAAAGAGATTTCTAAAGAAGGCAAATAAAGTCCTCGTCAGGCGATTAATAGAGAAAATATAGAAATTAAGAAGCGATCCGATCATCCACGATACAAAAAGAGTTGAAGGCGCTGGAAGTCTGTTTAGAATACGGGTTGGAGATTGCAGAATCCTCTATGAGGTGGATTATCGGAACAGTCTGATAGGTATAGTAAAAATTGATAAGAGGTCAAAGATATACGATTAAAAATATTAGCATAATCGGATCTTTGCTGTCCTCTTTTTTGTACCGACCCACAACTTGAGATCCCATCCCACCACCGTGAGCAATCACCAACCGGAATGAAGAGGTTTATCTATTTATAACTGTAAATAAACCACGATCAGCGATATGCAAATCGGAGTATACATCTGCCACTGCGGACTCAACATCGGCGGAGTCCTTGACATCGATGCGATCGTAGCGGAGGCGAGGGCGTTTGACGACGTCCGCATCGCCAGGGATATCGATTTTGCATGTTCCGATGCAGGGCAGGAAGAGATCAGAGCCGATATCGAGAGCGGCGTTGACCGCGTCGTCATAGCCGCATGTTCGCCGCGTATGCACCAGACAACCTTCGAGCGCCTGCTTGAGGATTCGGGACTGAATCCGTATCTCTTGATGATGGTGAACATTCGCGAGCAGTGCTCATGGGTACACTCAGACAACCCTGCGCTTGCGACCCAGAAGGCGATCGATCTGGTGCGCATGGGCGTGGCAGAGGCGAGAGAACTCGCCCCGATCCCGAAACGGACGATCCCGATCAACCAGGATGCGCTCGTCATCGGAGCCGGGATCGCAGGCATGACCGCTGCGCTCGATCTGGCAGATAGCGGCATGAAGGTGCACCTGATCGAGAGGGAGCCGACTATAGGGGGACGCGCGGCTCTTTACGGGAGTCTCTTCCCGACAAACGACTGCGCGATCTGCATCATCGCCCCGAAGATGACCGATGTCCTCAACCACCGGAACATCGATCTCTACACCTACGCGGAGATCACAGAGGTGGGGGGAAGTGTTGGCAATTTCAGGGTGCGCGGTGTCAAAAAACCGCGATTCATCAAAGAAGATGTCTGCAAGGGCTGCATCGACGACTGTGCGCACGTGTGCCCGATCACCGTTCCGAACCAGTTCGATTACGATATCGGGGTCAGGAAGGCGATCTACGTTCCGATGCCGCAGTCTGTGCCCATGATTGCGTGCATCGATGAGCACTGCGTCGGCTGCGGATTGTGCGAAGAAGCCTGCCCGCTGGACGCTATCGATTATTTCCAGAAGGAAGAGGTGTTCGAGTTCGATGTGGGCGCAATCATCGTTGCAACCGGCTGGAAGCCGTTTGATGCGGCACGCAAGGAGGAGTACGGCTACGGACGGCACGGGGACGTGATCACGTCGCTGCAACTCGAACGGATGCTGAATGCGAGCGGACCCACGTACGGACGCGCAATCCGACCGTCGACAGGAGAGCTTGCGCAGAGAATCGCATTTATCCAGTGCGTCGGGTCAAGAGATGCGACCGTTGGCAATAACTACTGTTCTCTCGTCTGCTGCATGGCTGCAATCAAGAGTGCGCAGGCGATCAAGAAAAAAAACCATGATACGGACATCTCGATTCATTATATCGATATACGGGCGTGTGGCAACGGTTATGAGGAATATTACCAGCGCACACAGGAACTTGGAGTCGATTTCATACGCGGACGGGTCGCAGAAGTGCTGACGCACGGGGAAAGCGCTGTTATCAGGTACGAGGATACGCTGGCAGACGACGGGATCAATGAGGCAGAGTGTGACCTTGTCGTCCTCTCGGTCGGGCTTGAGGCTGAGAGCGAAATCGGCATCGATATGCAGACCGGAGCGGACGGGTTTATGCAGGTGGCGCATCCGAAACTAAGACCGGTGGAAGCGCATACCGACGGCGTCTTCATAGCAGGGTGCGCATCAGGACCAAAGGACATCCAGACATCGATTGCGCAAGCGGCTGCTGCTGCTTCAAAGGTAAAGACCCTGCTAACAGAAGACCATCTGGAGATCGACCCGATGAGCACGCATGTGGACGCGGACAAGTGCATCGGATGTGCGATCTGCATGAGTGTCTGCAAATTCGGAAGCATCAGGATGGTGCACGGCAAGGCAGTGGTCGATGAACTTGCCTGCAAGGGCTGCGGTTCGTGCAGTGCTGCGTGTCCAAAAGGCGCGATCGAGCCGTACATGCACACCGACGCCCAGATCCGCTCGCAGATCCACGCGCTCACAAAGAACGAGTGCCCGCTGATCGTTGCGTTTCTCTGCAACTGGTGCGCTTATGCATGTGCAAACTTAACAGAGATCGGAAGAGCACACGTCTGAACTCCAGTCACATGTCAGAATCTCGTATGCCGTCTTCTGCTTGAAAAAAAAAA
>CBDAFH010000154.1:0-7868 GCA_965195165.1 uncultured ANME-2 cluster archaeon
CCAATCGTTGTACGGAGTTTCAGGAACAGGACCAGAAGCCCGAATACTGCCAATGTGGCAAGTCCGGCTATCGTGATGACATCTGTGATCCACTGGTCAAGCAGCAGCCCCTGCAGCCCGAGCACAGCAAAGCCGCCGATCATCGTGATCGCAAGAATATCGAATATACGCTCAACAGCGAGCGAGGAGAATCCTGTGGTCAACGGGATGTTTTTCATCTTTTTGAGTAGATATGCGCGAACCACATCCCCGATCCGTGCCGGCAGGATCACGTTTGCAGACTGGCTCAACGATATGCACCCGACCAGAAAATCCAGACGCTCCTTGTGACCCAGCTGCGCAAGGATCTGCTGATACCGGATGCCGCGCAGGGGCCAGGAGATCAGGTAGACCGGTATAGCAAGTAATATGAGAGCAGGCGATGCTGTGCGCAGCGTATCTGCAATATCACGCACCCCGATAAGACCCGCAACCAAAAACAAGATCAGGATCGCAAGGATCGAGGTCAGGATGATCTTACGCTTTGTTATTCGCATTGGATACAAACTCCATGTATTTGCTTAATAAGTTGTGGCTGTGCCTTGTATTGCTCCAAAAATATATTGTCATTTCTTCTCTTTATCGCATGGTTTGTTGGAATGCCAACCTTTTTCGGTATAATGATCGGTATTGGGATTGGTATTTTAATAACTGTGATAGTCAAGAAAGAGCGGATTTAAAATTTATTATATTTAAACACATTGACATGGGTTTATATGGAACTTATGTTCAGATTGGCTTAATCAGGCACGAATGAAGGAGTTGATAAAATGGCGAAAAATTATCTTGGACTATGTTTAGCTGGAATGGTTATAACTGGAATTCTGCTAACACCTGCCGCTTATGCTGAAGACATGGGGGGGTTAATACTGGATTTAACGCCAGAGGTAACTGCTCAGACAACGGATGCTGCTCTGGAATTTCAGCCAGTGTATATAAAAGTTGTTAAAATAATAGATAAAACCGAAGTAACATTTTGGGAATCTGATATCACTGAGCAAGAAGACATAAGTATTCCAGCTCCGGCTGGAAAATATAAACTCTATGTTCAATTGCATGGGCATAGAACGATCTGGGAACTGGATAACGAGGGAAGGGGCTATGAGATTTCTCCATCAAGCAGCACAGTGGTTCCAACATGGGTCAATACTTATTGTAAGGATGTATTTGCCGATGCGCCTTGGCGAGTGCAATCCGATAAGATACCCATTCTAGTTATGGTTAAAGATGCAGATGGAATATGCGGCGATTATGACTTGGGAAATGTCGAAATATATCTGGATGTAGACGGTGATAAAGATAATAATGAAGCCGATGACACGCTTTTAGAGATTGAAACGAAATGGTATGGTGTTACGGTAAATGGAACATTCTATAACTTATATGAGCCTGGTGATTGGTACGGCATTACTTATTTAGATCCATCTGAACACAGTTTGAGTGGAGATGTTTGCTTCCACGTGGTAATTAGGGAAATTGGGAGATGGTTGGATCCGGATGTTGATGCGCACAGCCATTTTAATGTGACTATAGCAAATGACACCCTGCCCACCTTAACAAATTGGCATGCTGGTGACACACATTACCACAGTAGTTATACCGATAATGCAGTAGAACTTGGCTTTCCAGTAGGAGCTACGGTAGAAGCTGGGGGATCTATTGGGCTTGACTGGAATGCAATTACGGATCACTCCTTTGACGTAGGAGATACCAAAACAGCAGATCCTAATCACAAGTGGAATGCCCTTAAAAGTGAGGTCAGCTCTTACACCTCTGAATCGTACAGACTGATACTTGGCGAAGAAGTCTCTTGCTATGGACATGAAAACCCGCCTAATCATTTAGTCCCAAGAGGTGTTGTTCATTTTCTGGTTTTCGGAATGGAAAATTTTACCACTGTTGGGGGAACTGAATTAAATTTCATTCCCGGTGGTCATGATGATCCATGGTGTGACGATCCAACATGGAATCTTGAAGATGTTATTGCGGTAGTTAATTCTCAGGGCGGCGTTTGTTATGCGGCACATCCAGAAGGGCATTGTGGGGCAGTTGCTGAGGCTTTGGATAGAGTGCCCTGGATAACTGAAGACTATGATCTGACTGGGTATAATGGTCTTCAGGTGTGGAATATGATAAACAACGACTATGAGCGAGATTTAGGATTAGAACAATGGAAACGCTTGTTATTAAATGGTCGCAAAGATGTATTTGTTGCGGGCGGCAGTGATGCTCATGGCGACTTTAGTCATGCAACAACCGTATTAGGAGATTTCGACAACGCCTTCGGAAAAGTCAGAACTTGTGTTTACACCGAGACTTTCGGCAATGACGAAATCCTCAATGCCCTCAAAAACGGTCATTCTATAATGACAGATGGCCCATTAGTGGTCTTTAATATAACTAACAATCATGGCGAGACCGCAATCATCGGCGATGAGATTGCTGGACGCGATTTTTCTTTGAATCTGCAATGGGCATCAACATCTGAATTCGGAAACGTAGATCATATCTATGTCCACCGAGGGATCATTGGGGGCAATGAAACGGAACTCTCGGATTTGAGTTTAACTCCTGCCAATTTAGAGGGCAATACAACATTTAATGATTTACAGAGTTACATTCCTTTGGATACGGATTCGTACATCCGAATAACTGCAACTACGGATAAAAGGTATCGAGTGTATACAAATCCTATTTTTCTTAAAAAGTTACCCGCGAACATCGCAGTAGCAGATGCCGTAATTGCGCTTGAGATGGCTGTCCGTGGTGCGTATGATGCGGATGCGGACGTGAACGATGACCGGCATGTTACTTCCCTCGATGCGCTCATGATCCTGCAGGCGGCGGCTGGAAGTATAGATATCGGCTAAATTCAAGTATTATGGTCGATACTGATCACAATGCATGAGATAGTACGACCAACATGTCAGGCTTACGATATCGTCGTTGACTTTCCCTGGTGCAGATTCGTGGTTCATACCCTCCTGATATTGCGCACGTTTAACTCCCGCCGCAATCGAAGAATCGCTCCACCCATCCCGAGCACATCCCGCTTCAGATCGACCTTGGTCGCGCTCCCGGGTCTCCATCTCACAGGAAACTCTGCCACCCTGTAGCCGGATCGCTGTGCCCTAACCAAAATCTCGGAATCCCAGAACCAGTGCTCATCCTTCACCTGATCCAGCAGATCAAAGAGTGGATCCCGCCGGAATGCTTTGAATCCACACTGGTGATCGTATAATTTTGATTTAAGAAGAGTTCGCACCAGAAAATTAAATCCCCTGCTCGCAAACCCGCGTTTTGCCGACCGCACGGCATCACTCCCGGGCATCATGCGCGATCCTGTTGCGAGATCGTAGCCGTCGCGTATCTTACCGATCAGTTCTGAGAGGTGCAACATGTCAGTTGCGAGGTCAACATCGATATAGACAAGAATATCGCCGGATGCTGATTTGAATGCCCGGTTCAATGCGCTTCCGCGCCCCAATCGTTTATCACTGTGCAGATGCTTTACGTAAAGCTGTTCTTCTGCAAGTTTCTCTGCTATTTTGTCTGTTCCATCGGTTGCGCCGTCTTCTGCGATGATGATCTCGAAGTTCGAGGTTATTTCACGTAACGTCTCTGCGGTCTGTCTTACAGCCCCTTCCAAGCCCTCTGCTTCGTTGTATGCAGGGAGTACGAGTGAAACTTCGGTCATCGATATCGGCTTCCTGATGTATGGTCTCCTGATATCTGGTTAGATGTGGGCGGATATTAAAAAGTTACGGCATCCCGAACTTTCGCATTCACGCCTTCGGCACCGTTATGTAGAATATGCACCCACCGCCCGGATTATCCTCGATCCGGATATTCCCGTTGTGCGCATCAACCACACTTTTCGTGATCGCAAGCCCGATTCCGCTGCCTTTTATTCCCCGCTTCTCCCTTCGCATGAAACGCTCGAATACTGAGTCCTTCTCATCATCAGGTATGCCATCCCCGTGATCAGAAACCCCAAATACCCAGTCAGACCCTTCACCATCGAGTGTCAGGGCGACCGTTTCGTGCTCGGGACTGTACTTGATTGCGTTGTCGATGGTGTGCAGGAATGCATTCTTCAGGAGTTCGGTTCCGAGTACCGGGAATCTCTCGCCAGTCTGGTACTTTATATCGATTGTTATGTCACGTTCTTCTATTTTCCCTTCCAAACCCCTGAGTATATTGGACAACATCGCATTCAGATCGATCTCCTCAAGATCATTCTCGGAAACTCCCCCTTTTACGTTTGAATACGTTTTTATATCCCTGATCATCTCGTCGGCATTCATCGCGGCAGTCTCTATCTTATCTATAAATCTTTTGACGATCTCATCGTCCGACTGCTTCTTAATAATCCCGCTATAGCCGACAATCACGGAGAGGGGGCTCCTGAGATCATGACTCATGATGCTGACCAGCATCTCCTGAAGTCTGTTTGCCTCGGCAAGTTCTTCGGAGAGTCGTTCTTCGCGCTGGTGTCGCTCTCGCTCATCCGACCTCTGACCATGCTCCCTGGCATGTATGCCCCCTTCAGTGCCATCCGTATATCGCTTCATATTCCTACTCCCTCCGCCCTGCCAGTTGTGGGCGGAGAATCTCCGTGCA
Organism: uncultured ANME-2 cluster archaeon; assembly: GCA_965195165.1. GTDB lineage: Archaea > Halobacteriota > Methanosarcinia > Methanosarcinales > Methanogasteraceae > Methanogaster_A. Next base: position 4,663 of record CBDAFH010000154.1, read on the forward strand.
GCGCGATCTGGTATCGGTCTTTCGAGAATGGTGATCGCGGCTTGCGGCACCTCACCGCGCCCGCATCACTCTTCCTGCAATATCGTCCCCGACATCGGTGGTGCCTGACGATCCTCCGAGATCATACGTCTTTACAGCCCCCTCAATCAGGTTCGTTTCGATCGCACCAACGATTGCGTTTGCAGCGTCGCGCTCGCCGAGTTGCTCGATTAACATCGCGCCAGCCCAGATCGTTGCGATCGGGTTGACCTTGTTCAGACCGCGGTGCTTTGGCGCACTCCCGTGTATCGGCTCGAACATGGAGACGCCGTCCGGATTGATGTTCCCGCCCGGCGCAAGCCCGAGTCCGCCCTGGATCATCGCGCCAAGATCGGTGATGATATCCCCGAACATGTTGGGCGTTACCACAACATCGAACCACTCAGGGTTCTTCACGAACCACATGCAGATCGCATCCACGAAGTTGAAATCGGTCTCGATGTCCGGATATTCGCCTGCGACCGATGTGAATACCTCTCTCCAGAACCCGTAGATGTCGGTCATCACGTTTGCCTTGTCAACGGACGCAAGCTGTTTCTCCCGTGTGGATGCAAGCTCGAATGCGTAACGGATCACCCGCTCTGTGCCCTGCCTGCTGATCAGCCCTATCTGGTAAGCGATCTCGTCGGCATCGGTCTCGACGTCCAGACCGAACTTCACATTGTACAGATTGCGCACGATCTCAGCGGTACCGCGGCTCTTGCCGGCTGAAGCCCGCCCGCCGACGCCGATGTACAGGTCTTCGGTGTTCTCCCGCACCACGACGAAATCGATATCTTCCGGTGTTTTATCCTTAAGCGGAGTCTCGACTCCTTTCAGAAGTTTAACAGGTCTTAAATTGATGTACTGGTCGAAATAAAATCGAGCATTTAATAAAATCCCCTGCTCAAGCACACCTGGAGGGATACGTGGATCGCCGATCGATCCGAGATAGATCGCATCGTATCCGGAGAGTTCCTTAAGCGTATCCTCTGAAAGCAGTTCTCCGGTCTTCAGGTAATGTTCTGCACCATGCGGATACTCGATCCATTCTATATCGAATCCGTACGCCTCTCCTGCCGCATCCAGAACCTTCCTGCCCTCTGCGACGATCTCCGGACCGATGCCGTCGCCCGGGATCACTGGAATTTTATACTGTGCCATGTTCGTTCCTCGAGAACAGGATTGGCATCGGGGTGTTAAATCTTTTGCGGCCGGGGGTAGGTCACCTTACTTGGTGTTTGGCAGCCCCCAAAGGCATTACCCGAACTTTGGGTACTTTACCGATCACTACATCCCCGCCGCGGAGAACACAGAGTCCCGCGATCTCTCGCGCTTCTACGCGGTGATAAATCGATAGATTTTCAGACCGTGCCGCGCCTAAGGTTTACGCAACTCTGGCGAATCGAACCACAGCCCGGATACTTTCATCTCGCCATTAATCTCCTGAAAGACGACCCTGACAGTAACATCAGCCGGCTCGTCAGTGAACTTCGCCTTGTAGTGAACGATCGTGTACTGGTCTTTGCTCTCCGCTTTCCAGAATTCCTTTGATACATAATTCCCGATCTTTGATTTGATGGCTGCGTTTGTCTCATCAAAGACCGCCTCAGTCATAGCGTTCTTCATAGTCTGATCGAAATCTTCAGAGTACATGGCGTAATCGATCCCATTCATCGCCACAAGTATCTGTTCAGTGACCGGATCGGCGTATCCTCGCACCTGCGCCACATCAGCGACCTCGACCCCGCTTTTTTCCATGCATCCGCCATAATTGCCGCCACAATCATCACGCACGTTATAATTCTACCTTCCATATTTTACCACCGATTCGGGTCATGGGTCGTAGGTCCTACAACTCATTCCCCTTCCCGCTTCAGCACCCTGACATGATCGCCGCGCACAGTAACAGGTATCGGCACCATCGCCTCGAAGAGCTCGACCGTGATCTCTTCATGTGCCTCATCAACACGCTTCACTCTCGCTTTCTCACCCTTAAACGGTCCCGAGATGAGTTCCACGATGCTATCGACCGATATGCCGGTGACGGTCGGTTTCGGCGTCAGGAAGTGCTCAACTTCCTCGATGTTGGATTCGCCCTGCACCAGTGATCTTGCATGTTGCACCATCTGGACCGCCTGGGCAAGTCCGTCGCGGTCACCTGACTCGACCAGTATGTAGCCGCGCAGTTCATCAGGCACGAGTATCGCGCGTATGTCGTAATGATCCCTCTGCGCAAGTTGTCCGAGTATGTTTGCGACCGAACGCTCCTGATTCGCAGTGGTCTTCACCACAAAGACAGATTCTTCGCTCATAGGTGCACTTCCTTTAGTGTCTCGTAGATTGCGCCTTTCGGCGTCAGCATGCTCTTCTTCAGTTTGATTGTGTCCACATCCATCGTTCCGACCTCGATATCTGAAAGGTGCTCGATCGTATCTCTAAGTCTCATTCGCGCCTCTTCCGGGTTATGTTTTACCCGTGCAAGGGTCGCATGTGGGGTGAACGGACGCTTCTCGCGCTTAAATCCAAGTGGTGTTAACGCCGACTCCACCTCTGCGTACAACTTGGTAAATGTTTCCGCGGGATCTGCACCGATATAGATCACCCTCGCATAACCTGGTTTCGGGAATGCTCCAACCCCCTGAACTCTTGCTGTGAATGGTTCGGAGTTTATTCCCGAAAGCGCATCTTCGATCTTTGGAATCTTTTTTTCGGGAACGTCGCCAAGAAACTTCATCGTAATGTGGACCTGCTTCGGATCCACGAGTTTTATGTTCCCTTTGAGTTCCTGCTGGATCTCTGCGATTGTTTCTATGAAAGAATCCGGAAGATCAACAGCGATAAACGTCCGTATCATGAAATCACCTAAAGTATCAGGTAGTACTGCTATAGTCTTTCAGATAGATAAAGATTGGTAGTCAGATAGCTGTCTATCAGAATGCCCCGTATTCAGCCACCCGAATCGCAAGACCAGCCACCTCGACCGCGCTTTTCCCGAGAATCCGCACCATCGCCTCTTTTCCGACGCCGCCTGCATCCCAGATCACCTGCGGCACAGAACCAGCCTCCGTAATCGCATACTCTGCGCCCCAGTCCATCGTCTTGTGGTGCGGCGGCTCGTCCTTCCGGTCAAACGACGCAACCGTATAACCGCAATCCTCGCAGGCAGAGATGACGTCCTCCGAATA
>CBDAFH010000155.1:0-9703 GCA_965195165.1 uncultured ANME-2 cluster archaeon
TGGAGTTCAGACGTGTGCTCTTCCGATCTGATCGAGACTGCTCGGGTGAGTACCGGCATACGGATCGAATATTCGCTTTCAGGTATCGAAAATAATGAGACACTGATCTTTGTACACGGACTGGGCGCGAACTTGAGCCAGTTTGAACTGCAGCAGCAATTCTTTGCAAAGAGTTACCGCGTGCTGCTGGTATCCCTGCGCGGGCACGGCGGCTCATCTGCCCCTCCCGATCCAGCACCGTCAGATTATACGGTTCGAGAACTATCCCGTGATGTGCATGCTCTTCTGCAGCATCTGGGGATTAAAAAGGTACATCTTGTCGGGAATTCGCTGGGCGGACTGGTGGGATACGAGTTGTTAGAGCTTGATGCTGATCTACTTATATCGCTGACTACGTTTGGCACGGCGCCCAGGCTTCATGCTTCCATGTTTTTCCGATGGTCGTTATTGACCGTGATCCGGCTGTTCGGTCCGAAAGGGGTGGGGTGGCTGGTGAGCAAAACCGGTTCAAAGGATAAGACTGTGGGCGCCCGACTGGGTAAAATGTACGAAACAGTGTCAAAGGATGCCCTTGAACTGATTACAGGAAACCTCGCTGATTATGACTACTCCGCTACGATATCTGGACACAGGATCCCGATGATGCTGATCAGGGGCAGTCTGGACACAGCTATCAACAAGAATCTGGATACTACGCTGGAGGTTTTAAGGGAGAACCCGGACTTTGAACTGGTTGAACTGCCCGGAGCCGGACACTTTGCAAATATGGATGCGCCTGATGATTTCAATGAAATTCTGGGCAGGTTTCTGGCAACCCGATAGTCCCTGACGGGTTCTCAAGACTGAGCATAATGAGAAGATAATCCTTAAGATGCCTCGTTATCAGGAAATTATTCCTGACATGCTCTTTTCCATCCTCTCCGAGTCTCCGGGCAAGTTCCGGATTTCAGGACTAATGAAGACGTCCCTGCGACTGATCGTTGACGATCGGCAAGGTTTATGACGCAATGAAGTGTAGTTTAGTTACGGGAATGGTTTGGAAAATCCGGTATTGGGGTTGTTATGAAAGTGTCAATAATTCGCTATTTCGATAAGCTTGAAGGGATCTATCGCCTCTGTGTGGACGTCCGGGCTGGCAGAAAGGAGCCAAGCGTACCGGATCAGTATAATCAGATATCCGTCCGGGTGGATGGTTTTCAGTTGCCAGTTGTCACCCTACCAGGGGAACAGCAGGAGAATTACCTGAAGCGATCGATATCAGGGAGGGTGTAAACGTGGGACGCGATCTGATTGCATTCGCCATTATCGCGCTGTGTCTGTTTGTGGTTGTGTTTGCAGCCGGGTGTGTGGAGGGGGACTCAACCGAACCCGAAACGGATCAGTGGAGATTTGCAGTCTTCTGTGACACCAGGGGGGACAATAATAACACCAGTGGCAAATCCGGCATCAACGATCTCGCCATAGGGGCTATTGCAAGGGCGATTGTAAACGACAGCTGCGACCTTGTTTTGGTTCCGGGCGATATGGTTAACGGCTGGTGTCAGAACGGCAGCACCCCTTATGAGGTCCAGTTCACAAACTGGAAGCGTGCGATGGAACCGGTATACAGCGCAGGAATCCCGGTGCATACCATCCGCGGCAACCACGAGAACGGACCACTTGATTGGCCACACTCCTCATACCCTTACACGCCACACCCCGATCCTGCTCTAAAGGCTGCGTACCTTGATGCGTTCGGTTCTGATAACCCTGGAAACGGACCATCCGGCGAGGAGCACCTGACATACTCCTTCACCCATAAGAACGCATTCTTTGTCGGGCTTGACACGTACATCAACCCCCACCGGGTGAATCAAGAGTGGCTGGAGGACCAGATGGGAAACAACAGCCAACCATACATATTTGTATTTGGTCATGAACCCGCATTCGAGGTCAATCATCCTGATTGCATGGCGTGTTACCCAAACGCGCGTGACGAGTTCTGGAACAGCATCGGAAGTTCCGGAGGGTGGATATATTTCTGCGGTCATGACCACCTTTATAACCGGGCATACGTACCCGACGATTCCGGAAGCGAGATTCATCAGATGGTTATCGGATCATGCGGCGCACCACCCGCGTCGTGGAGTCCGCCCTACAACGACTCCCGCGTGGTTGGAGAATATCGCAATGATCTCGACTACGGATATGTCCTTGTAACAGTGGATCACGAATATGCGGAGGTTGAATGGATTGCATGGGATGGAACTGGAGATCCTGTATGGACGACGCTGGACAACTTCACGCTGTCAGTGACCACCTCCCCACCCTGAAATGGCAAGGGGGGGGGGGTCTTCGTCTGCTATGGTTGGTTTGCCTGGCGTCATAGCAGTGAGCAGGATCAGAAGAAGGTTCGACTGAACCTTTTTTGTGGTGCGTCTTTGCGTTTCTACAACCTGATAGTCCCTGATGGGTTCTCAAGACTGAGCATAATGAGAAGATAATCCTTGAGATGCCGCGTTATCAGGAAATTGTGCCTGACATGCTCTTTTCCAGCCTCTCCGAGTCTCTGGGCGAGTTCCGGATTCTTGAGGAGATTTGCGATCTTGAATGCCGCGCCATCGACCGAATGCGCAAGATACCCTGTAACGTCATTGACGATCTGTAGCGGTATTCCGCCTGTTGCTCCGCCGATTACAGGCTTTCCTTTCCAGAGTCCCTCTGAAACCACCAGTCCGAACCCTTCCTTCAGCGATTTCTGCATGATAACGGTCGATGCCCGCTGGAATGCATTGATCTCGATATCGGAAAACGGCGGGGACCCAAGCAGCACGTGTATATCCTCTTCGCCATCTGCCTTCTCCATGACCTCGTGATAGACGCCCATACCTTCGGGATCGTCCGCTGCTACGCCTCCTGCAAGGATTAACTGGCAGTCGATCCGCTTTTTCACCAGTTTATATGCATCTATCACTCCAGGAAGATCCTTCAACCGATCGAATCTTGACACCTGCGTTATGATCGGTTTATCCATACAGATCCCGTATTTATCAAGGACCCTGCCGATATCGCCCTGCGAGAGTTCGATGTTCTTGTCGCTCAGCGGATCGATGGAAGGCGGCACAAGAAACTCCCTGATCCCGAGATCGGGCCTTGCGAACATCGGTGTCGAGAAGATCGATGCATCGTACTTCGAGATGGGTTCCTTTAGAAAGTTCCAGATGTGGGGATCAGGGTTCGAGACATCGATATGGCACCTCCATATCCACTTTCCTCTATGCTTCACATCGATCAGTGCAGCCGGCTGGGGGTCGTGGATGAATACAAAATCAGAATCGAGATCCATCTCCTCTGAATTGATCTTGTTCCAGTGCAGGTACGTCTCGAACATCTCCTTTCGCCGGTTTAGTTCTCCGATCTCGCTTTTAAGATCGTCCAGCACGCTTATCGGCTCACGCTTTACAGGAACCTCGACTGCACCATTTACCCTGCCATGAAGCACATTGTGAAAAGTCTTCGTGATAGAAAAAAACGCATCGTCCCCCCGTATTATGTTCCATTCGGTCTCGATGCCAAGCCCCTTTAGTAGCGGGATCATGCTGCTCAAGATCTCTGCCACACCACCGCCTGAGTAGGTGGCGTTGATGTGCAGAACCCTGCCTGATATGTGTTCCGCAAGCAGTTCAAGGTCTTCGAGCAGCCCCCTCTCAACGATATCCTCGTAATCCCAGATCGATCTCGTTTCATTCATATATTCTCCCAGAAATATCCTTCAATGATCCTCACGATCTCGTTTCTCAGGGCATCCATATTTGCAAACCCGTAAGGGTAGAGATTGTCCAGCTTTTCTATCAACTCATGACTGTCGTTCCGGAGTACCCAGCGCGACATTTCCTTGTAGTGTTCTCCGCCAAGCAGCCTGCTTGCAATGAAATAATAGAATATCGTGTCCAGATCGATCTCCTTTATGGTTTCCAGTACCTCGTTCATGTTTGTCACCACGTGTCTCGTCGGGAAGGTGACGCTGATGCACCTGATGAAGTAAAACTCCTGACCTATGTCAGCCCTGCGGCTAACATCATGCATCGCCATATAATCCTCGATTATGCGGATGATCTCCTTCCTAAGCGCCTCCATATCATGGAATTCACGCAGGTCAAGGTTGGCAAGCCGTTCGGCAAGCACGGGTTCGTGCAGCGCATCGATGATCCAGTACGCAAAATCGTTCGGATATCCGATTGGGAGGAAGTGGGAATCAAGGAGCGCATGGTAGACATGGCTGAAGATGGAACTCTCATCGATCTCTTTTATGGCTGCAAGCAACTCAGGCAGGTCTCTTGCTTTTTTCCCTGTAAGTTCGAGCTGGTATCGCGCCCTGTAGAATGTAAAATCTGTCATATATCATCTCTCCATTTCAGTGCCCGAATCTGGTCATGGCATCGCCCCATACGTCCCAGACTACGCTTGTGCCTTCCTCTATATAACACTGCGCAGCGGTCTCGTAACCTCGTTCCCCGATGCATTTCGCATCATCCGGGCTTGCCAACACCGCGTTAATCTTATCTATCAGTTCCGGTACGTTCCCGGGCTCGAAGGTATACCCGTTAAGCCCATCCATCACCAGTTCCGAGACGCCGGCACCGGTGCTCACGACAACCGGTTTTCTGTACATCCATGCCTCCACCACGACCAGGCCAAAGCCCTCTGTGTGGGATGGGAACACCAGCAGATTACATCGTTTGTATGCTGCTTTCAGGGCGTTATCCGGCATAAATCCAGTAAATATAACTCTATCCTCCAGTCCAAGATCGCTCACAAGTTTTTTCAGGTACATGTTCCAATCAGACCCCTTCGGATGAGCCAGACCACCCTTCTTGCTGCTTGTGAAACTGCCATTCCCTATGAGCATCAATTTTGCGTTTGGTACTTGCTGGAGTGCTTTGATTGCAATATCCTGCCCTTTTATCGGATCCATTCTTGCCACAGCCAGAATGAGCGTATCATCCTCGTTTATACCGAATCGCTTGCAGAACTCGTCAGACTCCGCGCCCGATGGATTGGTCCACCTGTACTGGTTGATGTAGGGGTATGTCTGGTATGCCCTTCCCTGATAACCAGCCCGTATCAACCCCTCGAGATCACGTTTGCAGCTGACGATGACGCCGCCAAAGGACTCGATGCACCGGATGATGAACCGCCTGATATAACCCGATGTGTGGTCCAAATTAAACGGAATGTGCCACCGAAATACCGTTGGCGCTGCAAGCCCGATCATGTTCCCGACGAGCAACTGATGGAAATCGTGAATATAGAAGAGATCGATCGGGAGCAGTTTAAACATCTTATCTGCACAGAGCCAGTTGTACCGCGCATAAGAAGAAAACTCGGCTGAGCCAACAGGTTTCCGCTCGATATTATGAATCTCTGCCCATATCCGCTCCTTAAGCCGGGTGTAGGGTGCGACATACTTAGGCTCAAGCGTGATGCTGTGTATAAGAATATCATCGACGAGTACGCGCTCCGGTCCCATCGTGTTTAAGGATATCCAGTGCGCACCATCTATCAAACCCTTCTCGATCATAAGATTCTGCATCGGATAAACCATCTTCGGAACACCGCCCGGGGCAAACTCGTAATCCACACCCTCCATAAGGTGGTTAAAAGGCACAGGATCCGGAAGCACCCCATATTTGTCGAGCAGCTCGCTATATTGCAATTTAAACCTGAGCAATGGCGTCTGCGTGACTATGCATATCTGTGGTTTATCCATATACAAACTCCTTTACACCGTCTCCGGTTAATATCTATCATTCCGACGCTATATTGTATAAACATGACCCTCCTAAAGACCCATCCCCGATACCAGTCCCTCTGTACAAGAGAGCGTCTGACCGACGGCGTCCGCACCGGCATCACCTCGCAGGCCGGATTGATAGCACACGGACGCGGCGAGGCGTTTGACTACCTGCTCGGTGAACGCACAACCGAATCGGCGATGCGTTCGGAAGGGGCAGCGGTCGCGATGCTTCTTGCTGCAAGCCGTCCGGTGCTCTCGGTAAACGGTAATGTCGCAGCGCTGGTGCCGGGTGAGATCATCGAGCTTGGCAGGATTCTTAATGCAGCAATCGAGATAAATCTCTTTTACCGGACAGAAGGGCGGGTACGCGCGATTGCGGAGCATCTGCGTCTGCATGGCGCGTCCGGCGTGCTTGGGATACGTCCTGATGCAGCGCTTCACCCGCTCCCACAAGATCATCCCAGATCGCGGGTATGCAGGGGCGGCATCCATGATGCGGATGTGGTGCTTGTGCCGCTTGAGGATGGTGACCGGTGTCAGGCGCTGGCAGACATGGGCAAATCCGTGATTGCGATCGATCTGAATCCGCTTTCAAGGACTGCAAAGGCGGCAACCGCCACGATCGTCGATAACGTGGTACGTGCGATCCCGAATATGATCGGGCTTGCACTCCGGATGAAGGAGCTCGATGCGGACCGGCTGGATGACATCATCTCGCGGTATGACAACGAAGAGACGCTTCGGGCTGCGATCGAGGAGATCGTGACGCGCGGGGTTGCAGGGGTGTGACCGCATGACCAGCTTTAGGGATGTCGATAGCAATATATAACTACGGCCATTGTGCCCAGTTACAAGTGAAATAGCTCCGCAAAACTCTCGCCCTAATCTTTGGACATTTGTGCTACGGTTTCTAAGGCACAATCGAAAACTCCACTGAAAACACTTGGAATTTATGGTGGTGTGCACGTGTTCGAACATTCGTGCAGGTCAGTCGGATGCACAACACCGCGACTGAAATAAATGATATCAGTAGGAAATACAACCACAGAGGGACACAGAGGCTCGGTTTAAAAACTCTGTGTTCTCTGTGTTCTCTGTGGTTAAATCCGGCGACTTTTACCGCTTGTGTGAGATCGATTTGACCACAACAAAATCGGCGGAAAACACCTGGATTTTCAGACAGTGCCTGTTAAGGTCACGTCTGTGGGTGAAGTGAATTTTTTTCACCCCACCCTCCAGACCCCCTAATCACCGCCGTTACTGTGGCGATGATCCGCCCCGCTTCGGCAGTCTTATCGCGCACCCGCCAAAGCCCCTTGCAAGCGCGTGTATCAGTGGATCGACCGTCTTCGCATCACCGATCATATCGATCGCTTCGGCAGCTCCGCGCCGTACCCACCAGTCCTCATCCACGAGCACTTTGACCAGCGATTCGATCGCTCTCGAGTCCCCGATTGCGCCGAGCGCTTCGGCAGCCCTGTCCCGCACGCCCCTATCATCGTCGCCGAGCGCGCTTACCAGCGTGTCGATCGCTCTCGCATCACCGATCTTGCCGAGCGCACCGGCAATATCCCAGCGCACCTCGGGTTCATCATCCGCGAATGCGCTTACCAGTGGTAGAACCGCTCTCGCGTCGCCGATTTCACCGAGTGCGATGGCAGCCTGGTCCCGCACGTTCCGGTCAACATCTGCAACCGTGTTTATCAGCGGCAGAACCGCTCTTGGATCGTGGATCTTACCGAGTGCGATGGCAGCCCCGCACCGCACCTCAGAGTCGCCATCCGCAACCATATTTATCAGCGGATCAACCGCTCTTGGATCGCCAATCTCGCCGAGTGCGATGGCAGCCCCGCACCGTACCCACGAGTCACGGTCATCCAACGCATCGATAAGCGGTGCGACTGCCAGCTTACCAATATTGCTGAGTGCCACAGCAATCTTATTACGCACGTTTGTGTCTATGGGGTATCTGAGTGCTTCGATAAGCGGCACAACAGCGGGTTCACCGATCCCGCCAAGCGCATGAACAATCTTGTCGCGCATAGCCACGCTATCTTCCATGAGCGCATTGATAAGCGGTACAACCGCGGGTCCCCCTATCCTGCCGAGTGCTTTGTCAACTTCAGTACGTACACCCACACCATCATCACGAAGTGAGTCTATCAGCGGCAGAACCGCTCTCGCGTCACTGATCCTGCCGAGCGCACCGGCAGCGTTTCGGCGCACCCGCCAGCTCTCATCATACAGCGCGTCTATCAGCGGCAGAACCGCTCTCGCGTCACATATCCTGCCGAGTGCTTCGGCAGATATCCGGCGCACGTCCTCATCTTCGTCAAAGAGCGCATCTGCCAGAAGATCAACCGCCCCGGAATCGCGAATACTGCCAAGTGCCCGGGCAGCTCCCCCGCGCACCTCGCAATCACTATCGTTAAGCGCGTCCATTAGCGACTCAACCGCTCTCGCGTCGCCGATCTCGCCGAGTGCCTCGGCAGATCTCCGGCGCACGTCATCGTCCCTGTCCGAAAGCGATTTTATCAGCGGTAGGACTGCTCTCGCGTCGCCGATCTCGCCGAGCGAATTGGCAGCATACCAGCGCACGTAACCGTCTCCCTGTTCGAGTGCACCTATCAGCGGTAGGACCGCTTTCTCATCACCGATCCTGCCGAGCGCTGCGACCGCCTCAGCGCGCATGTCTTCGTTCCCAAGCGCTTTTATTAGCGGCATGACCGCTGGTTCACCGATGCTGACGAGTGCATCGACTGCCTCGCCACGCACATCTTCGTTTCCAAGCGCTCCAATCAACGGCTCAACTGCGGGTTCGCCAATCTTGCAGAGTGCTTCGATGGTTTCATCACGCACCCACCGATCCACATCCACAAGCGCGTCTATCAGCAGTCGAGCCGATCTTTCACCCCCAATGTTCCCGAGTGCTTCAACAGCACCACGGCGCACTGTCCAGTCCCCGTCTCCAAGTGATCGGGTCAGCGACTCCATGAGTTCGTTCATTTTACTTCTCCCCCTGTTTGGTTTGGTATCCCTGGCTTACGCCATCGGATGTCGATCCGGAGATCCGATGCCATTGTGCCGTCAATGTGGTTGGCTCGTGGGTACTGCTCTATCCCGGTGGATAGATCGACACCCGGAGTTTTCCACATTATTATTATCATTATGAGGTACTCCTATATAAATTTTGTGGACGTTTGAGGTCGTCAGATATTCGGGTGTCACAGAAGACTCTGTGGACCTGGGTTCGAGTGAACGGTGGATAAAATCGATGTAATCCGTGCAAACGGATTCGCTGCCGAATATGCTCGAGTAATGCGTGGCAAACAGATAACCTCAATCTGTGTAATCTGTGTAAATCAGTGGCTGATAAGGGTTTTTAGCCACAGATTAACACTGATTCCGCTGATTTCTGTAATGGTCAATCTGACTATGAACATAAGAGCGATCAATGCTCATACATGATCACCAACAGGAGGATTGTTGTTCTTTGCACCCTCGCGTCTTTGCGTTCTCATTCTCAGTTTAACGCAAAGTCGCAGAGACGCGAAGGGTATTGTCAACATATATCTCAACGTCTTTCGTGTTGTTGTACATCCGACTGACCCTTACAAAATATAGTGACTTCACTGAAAAAATCGATAGTGCCCCATTCGCGGATGTAGAGGCACGGAGTCGGCGTGCGGATCATCCGGAACCCGTACCAAGAAGTCCCACAAGGTTTATTAGAGCGGGCGGTTCAAGATGCGATACATCCATCCCCCAACATGGTGCTGGAATCTGCGCCGCAGGGGGAAATATACGCGGTTAACTGGAATATGAAGCCGATTGTAATCATCAGGGTGGCAGCGCTGTTCTCAGCGCTCATCACTGTCTCTACGACAACGGCAGCCGCTCTGTCTTGCGACTGCGGCGACATCTGCA
>CBDAFH010000156.1:0-6915 GCA_965195165.1 uncultured ANME-2 cluster archaeon
CTCGCAGTTTAGCCTATGTCGTTAGCGAGCTACAAAAATACTCGTTACTAAATACACACGTCGACATCAAAGGTAAGGCGTATGAAGAACTCGTAGGGGCGAATCTGCGTGGTGACCGCGGTGAATTTTTCACGCCACGTAACGTCATGAAGATGACGGTCGAAATGCTTTCACCACGCGACAATGAGAAAGTTCTCGATCCTGCATGTGGCACCGGTGGTTTCCTAGTTATCGCCATGAATAGGATTATTACAGATTTAGAAATGCATCTCGCTTCTGAAAACGGTAAGCCAAAAGCAGAATGGGGTGATGATGAAAAGCGTATCTTCCAAGAGCGTATATCCGAAATAGCTACGTCCAACTTCTTTGGCTTTGATCTCAACCCCGATCTCGTTAAAGCTACCAAAATGAACATGGTTATGAACAACGACGGCAGTGGAAATATATACCAAACCGATTCACTTCTTCCGCCACACGGGTGGGAATCTGAATTTCGTACAGAACTTGCCAATGCTCTGGATATGAAAACATCAGCTCTCCGTAATGCAGACAGCATTGGTATCTTTGATGTCATCGTCACAAATCCACCCTTTGGCAGCAAAATCCCAATCAAAGACTCCCACATTCTGGAACAATTTGATCTTGGTCACATATGGGAGCGTGACAAGAATGACCGCGACCACTGGACAATAACCACGCGCTTGCAAAGTTCCGTTCCACCAGAGCAGCTTTTCATTGAACGCTGTATTCAACTGCTCAAACCCGGTGGCCGGCTTGGCATCGTCCTACCCGACTCGATTCTCGGTGCGCCGGGGTTGGGTCGCATTCGCGAATGGCTAATCCAAAAAACACGAATCATCGCTAGTATCGATCTCCACGTGGATACTTTCCAGCCTCGTAACGGTACGCAGACATCCGTCCTATTCCTGCAGAAAAAAACACCAGAGGAGATCCACGATGAGGAGCGCACAGGCCAAATGGCAGATTATCCCATTTTCATGGCAATGGTGGATCGCGTTGGTCACGACAAACGCGGTAACACGCTCTTCAAACGTGATAAACATGGGAATGAAATTCTTGAACCCGTCATCGAGAACATTGCGCTTGATGGTACACATACGAGCCAGATTGAGTCAAAAAAGAAAGTTATTGACGATCAGACATCTCTCGTAGCTGAGACCTTCAAGAAGTGGCATGATGCGGAGGGTTTAATCTGGTGATTTCCGAAACCCCGAGCCAGCATGAGCCTATCCTTGCCAGTGAGTCTATTGATATGCCGGAAGAGGAACTGCGTTGGTGTACCGTCACGCTTCAAGAAGTGCTTCAACGCGGCAAACGCATAGACGCTAGTGTCTTTGATATCGAAGGCAAACACGTACAGGAAGTGCTCAAGCGATGCAAGTGGATGATTGCCAAAGTTTCTGGAGCAAGAGGATTAGCCACAGCCTTCTATCCCGGTCGATTCAAGCGCATCCTTGTCGACAAATCAGAATATCCTCTGATTCTTCCCTCACAGATCCAAGAGATCAGACCAGAGCCAAAAGGTTATCTGTCGCCTCTCTGCAAGACGGACTTTGAAATGTTGAGAGCGCGAAAGGGGCAAATCCTCTTAACGCGGTCGGGAACTATCGGTAATTGCTCAATCGTGTGGAAGACTCTGGACGGCAAGACGCTTAGCGACGACATAATCCGAATCACGTGTAAGGATAAGAGGGATATGGGTTACCTCTACGCATTCCTGCGAACAAAAATCGGGAATGCGCTCATTCGCACCAACAAATACGGCGCGGTCATCTCACATATTGAACCAGAACATCTTGAAAACATTCCAATACCTAACCCACCGGATATGCTCAAGGAACGCATTCACAACCTCATTGTCCGCTCTTACACCTTGCGCGATGAATCTAATGTCTTGCTCGATCAGGCTGAGGCGCTTCTTTACGAAGCTCTAAAACTCCCGCCACTGGAACAGCTCAAACCATATTATTTCGACAAAAACACTGGTCTGCGCAACTATGCGGTAAAACTCTCCGATCTTTCCGGGAGACTCGATGGCTCTTATCATGTACCTATCGTAGATGCCATACTGAAACAGTTGGAGGAAGAAGCGGAGAAATTGGTACAAATTGGCGACGCTTGTATTTCCAAACGTGTCCTCCTCCCCGGTCGTTTCAAGCGCGTGTATGTTCAAAAGGGGCAAGGCACTGTTTTCTTTGGCGGCAAACAACTCTTTGAATTGGACCCTTCAAACAAAAAATATTTATCGCTTATTCATCACGGCGAACGAATTTGGAAAGAGCTTTATCTTAAGGAAAATATGATTCTCATCACACGTAGCGGCACTATCGGAAAAGTTGCACTAGTTCCAAAGCATTGGGAAAATTGGGTCACTAATGAACATATTATACGAATTGAACCCGCATCCAACGACATTGCGGGATTCCTTTATGTTTTTCTCGCTTCCGATTATGGTCGCGAACTCATCACCCGCTTCACCTATGGCGCCGTCGTGGACGAAATCGACAATCATCAAGTATCGCAAATACCCATCCCGCTGCTCAAAGACGTGGAAACACAGGATAAAATCAATCATCTCGCATTGGAAGCAAATGTTAAACGCACGGAAGCTTACAATTTGGAACAAGACGCCATACGCATCACTAATGAAGAGGTGATCCATGCTACAAAATGATGCAGTTACTATCTGGCAGCAGGAATAAGTTAGAAGGAATAGATCACCAACGATTGATATGAGAACTATGTGGCGAGAGATTGCACGATTCGGAAAGAAACTTGTTGAGTATGGTCTTGTTGAGTCGCATTTCGGCAATATCAGCGTCCGCACCGGCGGGGGGATGCTGATCACGAGAAGCGGATCCGCACTGGACGAGATCGACCGGGATGCTGTGGTCGAGATCAGTGTCGAGGGAACCTCGAGCATGGACATGATCGCATCATCCGAGGCGATCGTGCATCGCGCCATCTACAAGAACACGTCAGCACTCGCAATCATCCATGCGCACTGCCCTTATTCGGTGATCGAGTCCTTGATCGAGGATTCCGGGGTCGTACCGGTCGATAGCGAGGGACTGTACTTCCTGCACGAGATCCCGATCGTTACCGGCGGCATCGGAACCCTGGAACTTGCAGAGAATGCCGCCTCATCTTTGCGCGAGCACAAGGGCGCGATCATACGCGGGCACGGCACGATCGCCACCGGGATGCTTCTTGAGGAGGCTTATGTGGTGACAACCCAGATCGAACACAGCTGCATGGTGAAGTACCATCTCGATCTCGCTCGCGGGCTGGAAGGGCGCGGGCGTGGAAGGTGATTCGCATGGATGCAGTGGTGATGGCTGGCGGGGTCGGGAGCAGGTTCTTCACAGGGGACTGGACCGGTGAAAAGCCGATGGTCAAACTTTGCGGAAGACCGCTCATCATGTACATGATCGATACGCTCAGGCGCAGCAGGTCGATATGCCGCATCTTTGTCGTGACCTCGCCAAGCGTGCCAGAGACGCGGGAATATCTTGAGACGCAGAGGGATGTCGATGTCATTCCCGCGCCCGGTCTCGGTTATGTCGGCGACATGGTTCACGGGATAAAGGCAGCGGGAATCGGGGAGCCGGTACTCGTTGTCATGTCTGATCTCCCGCTTGTAACCCCTGAGATGATCGATAGGATTGTTTTGATCTATAACAAGCGCTTCGAACCCGCGCTCTCTGTTCACACGCCGCTTTCGGTCTGCACGGAACTTGGGCAGCACCCGACCGCGGTCTTCAATCGCAACGATGAGTTGATCGTCCCGTGCGGAGTTAACATCCTCGATGGTGGTCTGATCGAGGAGGAACAGCCCGATTATAACCTGATTCTCCCTGAAACCGAAGTTGCGCTGAATGTGAACACGGTTCAGGACCTCAAGCGGTGCGAGCGCATCATGCTTGGGCAAAGCGTCTGATTTTGCGTTCTCGATCGCGCGTCAGGTCAACCATTTTAGTTTTACTTCAGCGCATCTCAAGCCAAAATGTATTTAATACCTGTTGTTTCAGGGACACTATAGCATGTTCACAGGATACGGCTGTGATGCAAAAGGAGGCAAACAAAATGAGAAAAAGCATAATACTGGTGATGCTGCTGTGCATTGCGATTGCGGGTTTGTCTGCACCGGTGCAGGCGACGACGACAGAGGTGGACGTGATAAAGTACGCCTCGGATAATACGACGATACTTAACACTACAACGGTTAACTATACGTGGATGGAGGCAAACCTTCCGGTAGAGGGCGATGGCGTGACCCATTACTACCATCAGGGACCTGTCTTCGAGGGTAACAGTTGGGACCCGGACGAAACAGCGAATCCCAAGGGTAAAGGCGCGGTGAAAGGAACAAACGTGCGAAACCTGTGTGAACTGGTCGGCGGTATGTCTCATGGCGATGAGATAAAGATCATCGCATCTGACGGGTTTAGCAAATGGTTCGGATATGAGAACGTCTATTCGCCGCAACAGAGACAGGGACCGATGGTTCTCTGCTGGTATCAAAACGGAGATCATGTCCCGGATTATGACGTGGGAATACAACTCGTCTTCTTTGCCAATGATACCGTCTTTGGCAACTGGGACATGCACGAATGCATGGCTCCCGAATATCGGTACAATTACAGCGGTGATTACCCATCCTCAAACGGACTATCCGTAAGGGATGTCTCCGAGATCGCAATATACAGCAACGAAACCGCAGGGACTGTATGGAATCTTGAACTTACCGGGGCAATAAACGAAACGATAAGTAAAACAACGTTTGAGGGGGGTGTAGGGTGCCATGACAACTTTTCATACACCGACTCCAAAAACCAGACCTGGATAGGAATTCCGCTATGGTACCTGATGGGAAAGGTGGATGACACCAAGACTCATGGCAGCGGTGCTTTCAATGATGTGCTTGCCGATGGTGGATACGACGTCACCATAATAGCGGGCGACGGATACAACAAGACGTTTGATTCAGCAGATCTGGCAAGAAACGATAGTTATATCGTGGCGTGCTATTTGAACGGCTCGGAGCTGCCGGAACTCACTGACACCGGAAAGCCACTGGCACCGCTGAAACTTGTCGGACCATATCTATTGAGCGGGCAGATGGTCGGCAACATCGCAAGCATCTCGCTGGATATCACGCCTGCCCCCTCCGAAGCAGAGCTCACATTGATAGGCAACGAGACAAGGGCTTACACGCTGGATGAAATCAAGGCGATGCCGTATCACACTGCGGGCGGCGGATTCAGGAAATCGACAGGTACAGTAGTAGGACCGCATAATTACACAGGCGTCAATATCACCTATCTGGCAGACTTGGTTGGGGGGATTACGCCCTCAGAGAGCGTGAAAATGACAGCGTCGGATGGCTATTCAATGACATATACGTACGAGCAGGTGATTGGCGAGATTGCAACTTATGAGGGAACCACCGGACCTATGACGATGGTCTTAGCATACGAGGAGGATGAAAGTCCGATATCGGATGAGTACGGCGGACCTCTCAGGGTCGCTTTCGTGGGACCAGACTCGCCGATAACGGATGGGCACTTCTGGGTCAAATACATAACCACGATCGAGATTCTGGGCAGCGTAGAGGAATGGAACCTGACGCTAACAGGCGCGATCACTGACATACCAGACCGCTCGACGTTTGAGTCCTGCGTGGGATGCCACCGGGCTAGCTGGACCGATGGCAACAGCCAGGAATGGAGCGGGGTACCGCTCTGGTTACTCGTTGGCGTGGTGGATGATGCTCACAATGAGACTGCGAAACACTACTTCAATGACACATTCGCTGACATCGGGTACAATGTGACCGTCGCAGCAGCCGATACGTACAACAAGACATTTAACAGCACGTTTGTGAAACGCAACAATGAACTCATCCTTGCAAACGAGATGAATGGAACCGTACTTCCTGAGAAGTATTTTCCGCTCAAACTCGTCGGACAAGATCTTGCGAAGAGTGAGATGGTCGGAAACGTTGTTGAGATGCGCATCTCCGAGTTGATACCGCTGCGTGGCGATGCTAACCGTGACGAAAAACTCTCGGCTGCTGATGCGGTGCTTGCCATGCGGATGGCTGTCGGCAGCATCGGAGAGGATCTTGTTGCTGACATGAGCGGAGATGGGCGGGTCACCTCGCTTGATGCGCTGATGATACTGCAAACAATGTAAGATTCCAGTTCAGTCAGGGCAAAAGGGATGAAAAGAGCGACATTGGCAATACCGATGCTGCCGATACTGTGCATCGGTATTGCACTCCTGTTCGCGACGCTTTCGCTTCCGGTGCAGGCAGCAGATCCGACAACCGAGGTCAGGGTGGTAAAGTACGCATCTGATAAGACGACTGTTCTGAGCGAAAGAACGGTGACTTGTGGATGGATGGAGGCGAATCTACTGGTATGGGGGGATGGTGTGACACAGTATTACCAGCAGGGACCTGTGTTTAACTCTCCGCCCGGACCATGGGACAAAAACGAAACCGTGAACCTCAAGGACAAGGGTGCCCTGAAAGGGACAGACATCAGAGATCTCTGTAACATGGTTGAAGGCATGTCAGCAAGAGATGAGATAAAGATCAAAGCATCTGACGGCTTTTCCAGGTGGTTTGGTTACACAAACGTCTATGAGCCGCAATCCTGCCAGGGACCGATCGTCCTGTGCTGGTGCAGAGGTGGGGATTGCGTTCCTGATTTCGAGGATGGGCTACAGATCGTTTTCTTTGCTGATGACAACGTCTTTGGCAACTGGGATATGCACGAATCTCTTGCGCCGAAGTACCGGTATAACTACAGCAAGGATTACCCTTCCGCAAACGGGTTGTCCGTAAAATGGATCAGTGAAATAGATCGGAAGAGCACACGTCTGAAC
>CBDAFH010000157.1:0-5648 GCA_965195165.1 uncultured ANME-2 cluster archaeon
ACTCCGAGTTTCAGTTGGGATGTGTCGATCGATTTGACATAAGGACGCTCCGGCGGCACCCATGGGGTCGTTGGTTTCTGTTCGGACGGTTTATCGCCGCCGATGCAGCCGAACGCAGAGCATACTATGGTAAGTGTGATAATAATTGCGGCTATGTTTCTTCCTGTGATCTGCTTGCTTGCTTTCACAATTGCTATACATCACCCAGATCATATAAATCATTTGAAGCGTTCGGTGCGATGGGTTTGTGAACTGGCGCCAAAACGATCAAAGCATTTATGTATTACCGGCACGGTATCAGGTATGCAACTATCCCAGCGGCGTAGGGTAGCCAGGATATCCCGTCGGGCTCATAACCCGAAGATCGATGGTTCAAATCCATCCCCCGCTATGATGCACGCAACGAACATCCGACTGCGCGATTTTATTGTTACGGACAACGGCTGGATCTTTGCAGCGTCCGGTTACGACCACACCGGTGGCGTGCAAACAGTTCTCAGATATATACCTGATCAGGAGGGTGATCGTGAGATGGGCGGTGTCAGGTATCGTAAACTTGATTTTGACGAGTCTGGCGAGTTTATGGAGAAGAACCACCCCTCCTGGAAGTTTCGTCTTCCCGAAGATGCGATCTCAAAGGTTCTCAGGTCGAATGATCGCACACCGTCCCTTGCAAATGAGGATCCGCGGGTCGCTGTGATCGTTGACGTGCTTAAGAGTGCTGGAATCCCGATCGATAAGATGGGGGTCACGGGTTCGATGCTTCCAGGATTGCAGATCGAAGGTTCGGATATCGATTTCGTGGTGTACGGGCGATACTGGTTCCTTGCGAGAGACGCAATTTTGCAGGAGATTTCGAGAAACAAGGGCAGAGGCCGAGATTCTGACAAACTCGAGATCACAGAGATCAGCGAGGAGATGTGGCACCAGATCTATGCGAAGAGAGTTCCAGAGATCTCGTTTGAGGAATTCTTAGCCCATGAATTGCGGAAAGGGAACCGGGGTATGGTGGGCGGTACGTATTTCGACCTGCTCTTTGTCCGTGACTGGGATCAACTGCCAGTCGCGCAGGAGCGCGGAATCGATCTGCGGCGGTGCAGCCTGACCGCGCGGGTTCTAAGCGCAGATCTCGCATTCGACAGTCCTGCGGTATACGAGATCGACCATCCAGTCGTATCCAAGATCCTCTGTTACACGCATACTTATGCAGGTCAGGCGCTGGCTGGTGAGGTTGTCGAGGCGCGGGGCATGATGGAAGATGTGCGCGGTCAGAAGCGCCTCGTTGTCGGGACATCACGTGAGCCGGTCGGCGAGTGGATGCGGTCGCTTGATCTGTTGGGTCGCGCCCCACAGTCAGAGGAGTGACTGGGGCATAATGTTAAGCGATAATTGCCAGAAGCGCCCTATAAATTGAGACGGGATTTTTGATGTTTTTGTAGTGGTCAGTTGGATGCATAACAACGCGATTGACATAAATGACATCGTTAGGGAATACAACCACAGAGGATCGATTTTAAAACTCCGTGCTCTCCGTGCCCCATGTGGTTGAATCCGGTGGCTTTTACCGCTTATGTGGGATCAATTCGACCACAACAAATTTTTGATGTTTTCACAGAAACTCAACATCGTCATCGACCGGAGCGGTCATGGCATTTCCATCGTGAGCATCGATCATGATGCTGCTATTCATACCTTTGACCTCCCAGACTGGCAGGTACACGAGGTCCATATCGAGATCGATGTCCTTTGCCAGGGGTCTCACGGTCCTGTGCTCGGTGATGATGGCGCTTCCCGATGTGCTGGTAGACGCTATGTTTTTCGTGTTGCTCTCGATCGCATCGTTTAATATCTCTTCCCGGGCTTCGACTTTCGTCACGGTCGGGCTTTTTATCTCATAATCCTGACAGGGAACAGATATGGAGTCGCATACTTCTTGCAGGTAATCATGTTTCACCCTGTTAAGAGCATTGATCGCGCCAGAGCCCTCTGATGATAGGTGTAACGCCTTTGTCTTGTGCTGCCGGTACGTATCGATAACGTATCTATAATTCCAGAAAGGCACAAACTCGATGGCAGCACCGGTTATACCGCTGACAAATCCTTTCGCAGTCGCGATCGCACGTCTCTCATCCACGCGTACAGCTGCGCATCGAAGCTGCAACGCATCACGCGAATCGTCCGCAGTCTCGACGATCTCTGGCATCCTGCCCGCAGAATACCCCTGAGGCTCAGGATACTCCGGAGGCGCATACTTCTGGTACTCCCGAGGTTCGTACTCATGAGACTTCTGGTACTCCTGACCCAGAAGATCATAACTTGCGTCTTCTGCCTCTGCAAGCATCGCCTTTCCGATGCGAATCTCGAGTTCGGCACGGCCCCACATCCTGATGTTGTACCGATCCGCGAAGCGCGCCATCTGGTCTGTAATCTCGTCAGATATGAAGAGCGCATCGTAAGCCCCCTGCACGGCATCTGCGAAATACCGCAGATCGGACTCTGTCCCGCCATACTGGATACAGGTCATCCTCCCGTCCTTCGCAACAACCAGATCGGTTCGCGGATGGGTTCCCATTGGGGGGTTCACATCGTACCCCTGCGAGCTTATAATATTTGTGATAAGATCGATCAAGATTTGTCTGTTCATCGTCTGCACCTCGCACATACGCCTACATATTGAGCAGTTCACGGAGACCGTCGTCTTCCATCGGAGATGGTATCGCTGAATGTTTGCAGTTCATGATCGCTTTCGCAAGTTTGCGGTACACATCTGCGATTGCGGAGTTGGGAGCATTTTCGAGCACAGAGAACCCTTGGCGCTCGCAGTCCTGCACGATATCGTCTTTCGGGATGAATGCGACGAGTTCGCTCCCTATTGCCGACGCAAATTCGGTTATGATCTCTTCTTCTCTCGGGACATTCCTTGAATTACAGATCACGCCGCTAAGCGGCATCTTCAGTTTCAAAAGCCCTTTGCAGATGTTGTTTGCAGCATAAATCGGCATGTATTCGCCTGACGAGATGATGTATGCCTCGCTAACAAGCCCCTTTCGGATCGGCGCCACAAATCCGCCGCACACGATGTCCCCTGGCACGTCATAGATCACAAGATCGCTCTCTGTAAGCGCTGTTGTGATCTTCTGCAGTTCTGTGACCGCGACGATGATCCCCCTGCCAGCACATCCGACACCGGGCTCCGGTCCGCCGACCTCGATGCATTTGACGCCCTTGTAACCTTCGTAGACGACATTCTCTGGAGAGAGCTTAACTCCCTGACGTATCAGATCCAGCACCGTCGGAATCCGCCTACCATTGAGCAGCGTGATCGAGGAATCGCTCTTCGGGTCGCAACCGATGATGGTGACCGAATGCCCGTCATCAGCGCACGCTGCTGCGACATTTGAGGCGGTGCTGGACTTGCCGATCCCGCCTTTGCCGTATATCGCTATTCTTCTTGTTTGGTACATGCGTTCTCAAGCGCTGCTATATCACAATCCGCAACTTAAACATCCACTACTCGAGCGTGCTCTTGTATCTTGTTCGGTACATGCATTCTCAAGCGCTGCTATATACTCCTGGTATGCTGCAATCAGATCGGTTGTTTTGTCCATGAAACCATGAACACGCGTGTAAAACTCTTTGAGGTATGCCTCCTCCTCAGGATGGTCCTCTTCTGATAGTTCCGATATTGATCTGGAGACCTCTGAAAACTCTTTTTCGCGAACAATCATTGCCTCACCAAGTTTGAGTAAGACTTCTGTATCCATCAATTCTGTAGCCATATTTGAAACTTGCGTTTCCATAGTATTTAATAATGATTAATGATGGGGATGTCGTCTTCTCTGGTGTCGGCAGCCCTGCCACACTCTGTGGCACATCCCTGCATCTGAAAAACCATTGCCGATTTTATACTAATGGCTTGATTCACGGAAGGGAATTGAGGTGTGTCCCGAAGCGTATGGACACAATCCGGAGAGTTAAAAATCCCCGAGATCCCGGGCGACGTGGCCACTGGTATGGGTCCGGGTGTGCGCGAATTTTATCCCGATTCCAAAAAAACGAAAACTTTTTAAGGGGTTGATCGTATTATGCCTTACTACAAACAATAGGAGGAGGATATTATAGTAGTAAATAGAAAAAGAATATTGTATGGGCTAACTATGTTAATTGTTGTTCTGACGATTGGTGTAGCATTAGCAATAGTACCGCCACCACCGGCAAATCAGGATCTGGGAATATATGACACCTTGTGCGTAGAGTTCGCAGAAGATGACTGTAGGGCATGCCATAGTTCCGGCGTTCCGGATACCCACCACATGTTAGTACAGACGAGCTATGGATGTACAGACTGCCACCAGGTTATGACCAACCCCGACGGCAGTACCGGTGTTGGAATAATCAGGAATTGTGTGGAGTGCCATGATACATCACCACACCATGAAACACAAGAAGCTGTGGACAGGCATTGTAGCTACTGTCACGGTGACTATGTTGACGACTATGATGATGGGCATTCGATCCCGACATACGATCCGTCACTGATAACCCCTGATACCAGCTATACCGTGATAGACGAAGCAACCGGTAAGAAATGGGGTGGCTGTGAGGCATGTCATGAACCCGACAGCACATCGGTACCACCGATTTATAGTAACCCCGAGACGCACCACAATCTTGGCACTCTGAGCCTCGAGTGCGGTATGTGCCACGGCGACACTTCTGATGGTGGGAATCTGCTCGACATCAGAAAATGTGAAGATTGTCATGGTACTACATCTCTGCACAATATCCAGTACGACTACACCAGTACTAAAGGCGAGCTCGGATATGGGCATGTAGGTGATAGTTGGGACTGCGCGGGCTGTCATGCATGGTATGTGGCATACAGCGATGCACCGCAGACCGGACCGATAATCCCGAGTATCGACGAGGTAAGTCCTGCCAGTATGGTGGCTGGTGAGGAAACCGTGGTGACTATTACAGGTCACAACTTCGAGAATACTGTGAATGGTATTAACTATACTTCCGAGGTGGTTATTGTTACTGATGCAGGAACTATAAACGTGACACCTGATTCCATAACCGCCTCAGGGATAGTAGCAACCATCCCTGCACTGGGTCCAGGAAGTTACGGACTGCGTGTGGTCAAGAGTGGCATGGAGAGCAATTTGGTGCCGATAGTGGTTGTGCCCCAGGTAACAATCGATTCAGCTACGCTCAGGAGGAGTATTGTAACCATCCGTGGTTCAGGGTTCAGCGATGGATCATATAATGGGTGGCTCGATGTTACCGTCAATTGCGAAGGCAGCGTCCTTGAATCCAGTATTGTCAACTGGGACGATACCC
Organism: uncultured ANME-2 cluster archaeon; assembly: GCA_965195165.1. GTDB lineage: Archaea > Halobacteriota > Methanosarcinia > Methanosarcinales > Methanogasteraceae > Methanogaster_A. Next base: position 5,344 of record CBDAFH010000157.1, read on the forward strand.
GGATCGTGGTTGACTGTCCGTCAGCAACGGCTGGAGACGAAGTAACCGTTAATGCTCTACATGGTTCTGACTCTGCCACGATCGGATAACACACACGAACCGCCTAAGAAGCCACATGACATCGAATAGGGATTTGTTATCAAATCCCTGTCTTTACTTTTTTTAGTACAGTAGAAAGATATGAAAAAATCCTTTTTAACGCTTATAATAACGTTTTTAGCAATTAGCATCATACTATTAAGTGGAACAGCTTACTCAGAAGAGCCACGACGTGATGTTATTATCGGATTTCACCAGATGCCTAT
>CBDAFH010000158.1:0-9500 GCA_965195165.1 uncultured ANME-2 cluster archaeon
TAATGATACGGCGACCACCGAGATCTACACTCTTTCCCTACACGACGCTCTTCCGATCTTGTATCTGCGCTTCTCTGTTTCCGCGGGGGTGAAATCACGGGTGCCTCTTGGTCGCTGTAGTTTCATGTGTGTGGGGTCCTCTGGTGGGTATCTTCGGTTTATACGATTTCGTTGTGTGTAAAGAGATATCTTATTTCAATTAACGGGCGGCAGAGTTTGTGAAACCACACACCTCGTCGCACCCTTCCAGTTACATACATTAACCTCTATCAACTTTTCAGAATATGGCTCATAATCTCGGCAAGTTCGTTGGGCGGGGTCTTTATTCTGCTGATCAGCAAATTCCTGAAGTGATAGTATCTAAGACCATGCTGATTGCAATAGGCTTTTAGAAGATCGCGTCCCTTGCATTCGGAGCACCAAGTACCATTTGCAATCGCAGACTTTAATATCTCTTCAGCCTCTTCTTCGATTTCAGAAAATTCGGGAATAGTATGTGGTGTTGATGGAACGGTTTGCCGCTTATATACTGCATCATAAGCATCTTTAGCAATCTTTGCAAGCCGAGCATCGAAGAGAGCTCTCGTATACGGCTTCAAGTGAGTTTCTGAAAGGATGAGTTTCTTTAAATCACTAATCACTCCCTCTGCTGTAGTATAGGGACACTTTATTCTCATCATTGAGCGAGTCACTTCTAAGATTTCACCTTCGTCAAGCAACAGATTCTCCACATGGTATACTGGCAGGCGAAATAATCTTTTACCCTCTGTAGGATCGGGCTCAAATCGCTCGATGTCTCCATCTACAATGCTGAAATACTCTTGGAAACCAGTGGATTCCGCCAGCAACGCATTTACTCGTTCCGCTGTTCTTCGCACCGTAGCAGAGTTTCCAGCAGGCACAAAACTGACATTGTATTCGCCCGGTGGGTACGCTGCCTCATAAATCTCGCGATCAGCAGATGCATCTTCACCTTCGATAAAGACAATTCGCTGGTTAAAACTAACAATCCCTCGCGACCCCATCAGTTCCGAGAGAACGCTATGTAGATGTTCACTATGAGTCACACGCACCAACTGATTACCGCCGTCTTGTGGTGGTTCTTTAAGAAGTGTGTAGAGGGAATCTGTACCGGCAGCTCTCATCATCTCTGGTGAATGCGTTGTGAGCAACATCTGGTTGCCTTGCCCCAGCTCCCTCAATACTTCTAAGTATCGCCGTTCAAGGTCTGGATGAAGATGTGCATCAGCCTCATCAAATAGAATCACAGCCTCTTTCGGTTTTAGTTGGTGGAACCGAAAGAAGATATTGAGAATCTCCTTTTCGCCGGAGCTCAAATCATCAATGTCGATATCACCCATAGGAGTCGAGATAACGAATTCAAATGGCCACTTGTCTATGAAAACGTCCTTAAACTTCATTGGAACGAAGAAGCTATTAAAGAATTTTCTTATTTCTTCTAGCGAGTCCTTAAATTCTGGTTTGCCAGATCGATGAGAAGTGTGTAACTCTTGCAAATCTTGCATCTTAAGTCCTGCAAGGTACCGTTTTGTTAACTGAAACTTCTGATCGTTGCTTGCCAGTGTTTCCTTGGCGCGATCATCGCTCAGAAAGCTAGCATCATAAGTCTGAAGCTGAGATTTCCGGTATTGGCGATGAGCGTTGATATAGTCGAAGAACCCGGGAGAACCCGGAGCCCGACTATAATAACCGAGTAACTTATTGACCGGCGCCGAACTTCTCTCTACTCGGGCTCTACCGCTCTTATCGATTTCGATAATGACTTCGTCTGTTTCGGGGCACTCGATGTTGAACCTCGCTTTCACGAACGATCGTTCGTTTTCCGTAAACGCTAACTTCATTGTTATTGTTGCTTTCGTTGCGTCAGCAGAGACCGCCCTTGGATCGAAAAGGAAGTTGCCATAGGAACCGGCATGTTCCTTCGCTGTCATGAGTGCCTCCAGTAAAGCACTCTTGCCACAACCATTACCTCCACAGATAACCATGAAGTCTGGAACGTTCGAGCACTCTGCTAAGCGAAGATTGCGAAAGTTCTCAATACGAAAGCTTAAGATTCGCATGTTGCTATACTCTCCTCCTTCTGCTCTATAATACTGCTCTCTTGAAATTGAGGTGCAATGCCACATAACAGGCGGCAGAGTTTGCGAATCCGGGATGCACACCGTCATACCCAGTGCCCCTATCCCGCCACCCTCTTGCTCGCATTGGGCACTGTGATCCCCCCAACCGCCCCCTTCTCGTATCTGATTATGAGATCATCATCCATAAGTTCTGAATTATCTGCGTGGCTCGGTTTTTTGAAATTGAGGTACAGGACATCAGCCGCGTTATCATAAACCGTCCAGATCCTCGAATGTGGCACATCCAACAGTTCAGGTACGCGATTCAATACGCTCTTCACTTCTACCGCTTCCATATATTTCAGCCTCTCTCAAGTTGTCATCTCTGCCTCGTTAAGAAGGTGGTTCTCATCTTCACCATTTTTAGCATGATGTTTCAGAACAGCGAGCCCTGATCCGGTGGTTCTGTACTTTTGTAGTCTGCTTCTTGGCTTATCCGGAATGGTAAAAGATAGCAAACCATTTTGTAAGAGTGGCAGAATGTGTCTCTTGTAATTCCTGTAAGCAGGCGAAAGATTGAGGTAATTCAGGATCTCCTGCTTCTTCCGTTCTGTTCTGCAGAACTCAAGTATCTGAATAACTTGCTCACTGACTTGCTCACTGACTTGCTCACTGACCCGCGCCTCTGGGTGGGCAGCCAGGATCGTCATAAAATAATTGCGATCGCCATCAGTTTCAAAAACCGGTTCCAGAGACCCGTTCTCCTTCATCGCCCGCTTTATTTTCGGAAAACCCGTGCCTCTCCCTTCGGTAAGATGCAATTCCTTTAAAAAATCTCCGATGCGGCGGTTACGGTATTTTCTTGCGGTAACGCGTTCATTGTTCAGGTTATCTTTGTTAAGTGGGGGAAGCGGTCCCGGATAGCTGATAATCTCGATCCGACTGGGAAATATGCGGACCTCGACAGGTGAATTGCTTTGATAACTGCGATGGTAAAGTGCGTTCACAACGGCTTCTTCGATGGCTTCGTAGGGGTAGTTGAAAAACCGGATCGCTTCCGCCTGACCAGGAACCTTACGAACCGATTCAGTTACCACATTGTTCTTCAGATGTGTGAGCGCAGATATGATCTGCTGTTGGATCGGTCCCGTAAACGTCTTTTCGGTAAAGCGGTCGCCGATCTCATCTTCAAACTCTACGATGTCTATCTGGGCGCCACGGAAGAACCGTTCCGGATACTCGTTAAAAAAGAGCAATCCCGCATTTTTCGGCTTCAAATATTCATCTGGTCCTTCGACGATGTTCATTTTCCGGCACAGATCTGAAAAAGGCAAATCTGTTGATTCGGACAAGAGAGCACTCTTTGTTTCGGCGAGATGCGACTTAATCAACGTCAGGTTCAGATCCGTGATAGCGGCACGGTGATTGATCTGATCATCGAAAGGAATCTGATTTGCCATCAACAGGAGTTCCCGCTCTTCGTCGAGGCTCGCTTTTTTGGTTACGGAGTAGTGCCTGATGTAGGGGATGTAAACGGATCCTTTCGACAGTTTTTCAGGAGCTTTGTAAGGTCTGTTGGAGCCTCCGGGTGCCCAGACGATCAGGATCTTTTTATCCTGAAAATCAACCGGTTCAACGATAGGCGCGTAATACGGTCGCAGTTTGTGGCATATTTCAAGCAATTCCTTCTGGATAGTGTCGATCTTCGCGAGAGGGACTCCAACAGGTGGCAGAACCGGGCGTCCACCGTCATCTTCGATTCCGATTATGATATAACCACCGCCCCAATCGTTAAAATCGTTGGCGAATGCGCAGATGCTATGCATTGTCGGGATCGGGTTCCAGCCTCTTTTAAACTCGATCCGCTCCCACTCCACAGTTCTGCCGTTTATCAGATCACGGATGTTTACAGGAAGAGCCATCAGTATGAAATCTCCTTTAGTAGCCCTTCCGCCTCTGCGCGGTCACTGCCAATGAGCTCGACACCGAACTGCCAGAACTCCCGAAATCTTCCTTTCTGCGGGCGTTCGTACCGAAAACAGTTCTCAAAGTAGTAGAGCCGGATCGGCTTTGGCGATACCGACATCTCGTTTACGTACATACGGAGCACTGGTGCGGTCAGTTCAGGGCGGAGCGCGATATCTCTGCCGCCTTTATCTTTGAATGTGTATAATTCATCGACGATCGCTTCGCCTGATTTGATCGTGAAGAGTTCGGTGTGCTCGAATGTGGGGGTCTTCACTTCTTCGTAGCCCCAGTGCTCTGCGGTTCCTCGCATTCGGTTCTCGATGTATCTGCGCTCCCCTGTCTCGGCGGGGGTGAAGTCACGGGTGCCTCGTGGTCGTTGTAGTTTCATGTGTGTGGTCTCCTCTGACGGGATCTGCTGTCACGCCCTCCCCCTGCTCGCATTGAGAATGGCGCTCCCCACAACCGGCCCATTCTCGTACCTGATTATGAGACCATCATCCTCTTTATCATAAACCGTCCAGATCTTTGAATATGGCACATCCAACAGTTCAGGTACGAGATCCAATGCTTTCCTTACTTCTACCGCTTCCATATTTTTCGTCTCCTTTCAAGCTGTCTTCTACGCCTCGTTAAAAAGGCGGTAATCGCAAATCCATCTGCTCTACTCAATTCGATACATTACTACAATATACTTCCGTTTAATTTCTACGCCCCCACATCGAAAACTATATCCCTTAAAAGGAACAGAGCAACAGCCAGATGAAACAGCGAATATTATTATTACTCGTGCTAACGCTCCTGCTGACCATGCCCGCGGCAAGCGCAGGCTACATGCATGTCACCCAGACGCGGATGGAGTTTGGGGGCGCAGATGCCACGTTCACAGTAGATTACGAGATCGAACTCCTCGCAATGATCTATATCATGGCTTTCGGCAGCGCAAAGATAGTGCCCGAGATCGAGGCACAGTTTGCATCATTCGATGAGGATGATGTTACGATAGAGCGACTGGATTATGAACAGGCGGTCGTAAGCGTAAAGAATGTTTCATATTACGATGAAGGATATTATTTCCATAACTCACACGATTTTGGGATAACCATGGAAAAACTGGTTGTGGATCCGCCTGATGGGTCCCCGAGAGTATACTGGAATGCCAATATCACTCCAAGTATATTCTACGTGGATGTCTGGGGCTGAACCATACTTTGCCAGCCCATAATTCTCTTCTTGCTGACTTTAACGAGTTTACCAGATAATTCTTCGGCGTCGGCGGCAGCCAGATCTGCTTGCGTCTGTATGCCGGCAGATTGCAGTTGCTTTACAATCGCATCCCCGATGCCCGCGATGTCGGTCAAGCCCCCTTTCGCCCCCTTCCCTGTCGCTGCCTTTTTACTTTTACTTTTAGCACCGGTTTTCCTGCTCATTTTGCCGCCTTTGGTCTTGGAATTCTCCTTATTCTTCTGTAACTCGATGAAACTACAGTACGGACATCCGATCTCCCACGGGCGGGCTCCCTCCCGCACGATACGGATATGGTGCAAGCCCTCATGCGTCTCGCAGGTCGTCTCGGTTATGACCAGTTCGCCGTACCGCGGCGGCGGGAGCGGCAGCGTGAACTTGCAACTCTCATCCGAACTCGTGCACTTGATGAACCTGCCGCCGCTTCTCGACATCTTGGCGACGAGATCGGATCCGCATTCAGGGCAGGGGCCGATCACCGGATCGTTTCCGGCTTTTTCGGCTTCTTCCCACTTCAGATGGTTGCAATACGGGCATCCCACATCGATCGGCCGTTTTCCAGCTATTGCGATCATCAGGAGGTGCAGATTATGCTCCTCGCAGACCTTGTCAGTGACGATCACCATCCCGTACTTCGAGGATGGGATCGAGAGCGCGAACTTGCAGTCGGGATAGCCCGTGCATCCGATGAACATGCCGAACCGTGACGGGCGCACCACCATGTCAGCGCCGCACTCAGGGCAGGGGCCGACCACGGTGTCGGTGTAGAGCCCGTCCCGCAACCCCTCTGCGATCTTCTCCTTGTTCGTCACCAGATCGTCAAAAATGGAATCGAGCATCTCTTTTGACTCTGTTATCACGGTGTCTTCGGTTATCTTCCCGTCTGCGATGTCAGACATGTCTCCTTCGAGTTTACTCGTCATATCAGGGACGACAACCATCTTTGCATACTTCTCCAGCGTGTCAACCACCGAATAGGCGGTCTTCGTCGGCTGGATCGGAGTTCCGTGAACGTACGCCCGATCGTACAACTTCTGGATGATCTCGTGCCGGGTCGATTTCGTTCCGAGCCCCAGATCCTCCATCACCTTGATAAGTCTTGCCTGACCGTATCTTCCAGGCGGTTTCGTCGTCTTGCTCTCGGTTTCGAACTTCTCGATGCCGAGCACCTGCCCTGTCTTCAGATCAGGCAGTATCCGGTCCTCTGATTCGTGATACGGGTAGTAGTAGCGCCATCCGGGTTCAACGAGGACTGCGCCGTTTGCGATAAAATCCTCTTCTTTTATATCGATGATGACCCGAAGCGTCTTCCAGAGAGCCGCATCTGCGAACGTAGCAAAGAATCTTCGGACGACGAGTTCGTAAACCTTCCACTCATCTGGCTTCAACTGTTTCTTGTTTGCAAGCGATGCAGGATGTATCGGGGGGTGGTCTGTGCTCTCCTTCTTTCCGGCAGTCGGCTTGAGTGGTTTCTTAAGCAGTTTCGATGCGTACTCCCCGAATTCGCTTTTAAGAAACATCGATACAAGCTCTTTCAGGTCAAGACTCGCCGGATAAACGGTATTGTCTGTCCGGGGGTATGATATGAATCCGTTTGTGTACAGGCTCTCTGCGATCCGCATCGCATTCGCTGGACTGAGTCCGATCCTGCTCGCGGCTCTTATGAATTCGGTGGTGTTAAACGGAGTCGGCGGCTTTTCTGTCCGTTTTCCCTTCTTCACATCGGAAACTGTCCCTTCTTTCGCATCTTTGACCTTTGAAAGTACCTGATCGAACTCTTCCTTCTCCCAGAAGCGATCCTTCCTGTGCTTTGACGTAAATCCTTCCTTGTGGACTGCGTAGAGTTCCCAGTACGGTTCCGGGACGAACGCTTCCCGCTCCTTCTCCCGATCCACGATCAGGGCAAGGGTCGGGGATTGAACCCTGCCTACGGACAGGAATCGCTTTCCGAGCCGCTTTGAGGTGACAGAGAGGTACCTTGTCAGTGCGGCACCCCAGACCAGATCGATGATCTGGCGTGACTCCCCTGCCGCTGCAAGATTGAAATCGATCGCTGTGAGATTCTTAAATGTATTCTTAATCTCCGCGGGCGTGATTGCGCTGTATCTAGCCCTGTCTGCTTTGATCTTTGGATGTACCCCTTTTACTATGTTTAGAGCTTCCACACCGATCAATTCCCCTTCCCGGTCGTAATCGGTCGCTATCGTTACGGTATCTGCCTTTTTTCCGAGTGTCTTGAGTGCGGACACGATCTTGGCGTTTCTCCTGTCAGGGACTGTTACGATCTCCGCATGAACGAGATCGCGTGCATCGGTCTTCTGCCAGCTATTGTATTCTTCTGGAAAATCGACGCCGACCACATGTCCGCTCAGTCCGATCACCACCTCGTCCCCTGCTCCGTACGTGTTCACCCCGTTCACCCGGACCATCTTTGAGGCACTGCCGAAGAGGATACCTGCGATTCTCTTTGCAGTATTATGTTTCTCTGTGATGATCAGATGCATGATGCCATGTTATTGATGCGTGATATTTATATGTTACGCGGCGGATGGGGCGCTAATCTGGACGAGTCGTAATCCATTGATCCACAAAATCCCCCACAATCAGCCACGCACAAGCGCATTCCTGATCACGTCTTCGGATTCGGGGAAGTAGATGCTTCTGATCCCCTCTGCTTCCACCTGGAAGTCAAGCCCGCGGATCACAACGACCGGCGTGCCGTCAGACCCCTCTCCAAAGAGCAGGTTTGCAGCAGCAGCGATCTCGTCCACGACCGCCTCGTTTGCCACTTCAAGCACGTTACCAAAGAGATCGCACGATCCGCGCCAGTCTTTGGTCGGTGCGATCCCTGAGATCCCGATTGCAACCCCGATCTGCCCGTCACGAAACGCACGCCCGTTGGTGTCTGTGATGATCACGCTGACGGTCTTATTTGTCATCGAGAATATAGATTCCCTGATATTTTTTGCACTCCGGTCAGAATCCTCTGGCAGCAGTATGATCCGGCCGGAATCGATATTCGATCCATCGATGCCGGCGTTCACACAGATATTCCCGCCCCCGGTCTTCACAAGAAGGAACGGCGACTCCAGAAGGATCTCCTCGCTCTCATCGAGAACCGCCTGAACGAATCTGGAATCGCTCTCGTTTCGCTCTGCGATTGCGATAGCGCGGCCAGACGGCTCGATAGCCGCAAGTCTGGTGACCCTGCCCTCTGCCTTTGCAACGACTGTGGACGCGATGACTACGATGTCGCGGTCGCAGAGGCGAGCATTCTTGCAAATGATCTCTGCAAGGTCATCCCCCGCCTCGACAAGCGGGATATCAGGAACAGTGAATACGTTGAAATGCATGATTATACAACTCGGATATAGGGATGAACTGTGTTACTTCTTAAAACCCCCGCGACCTGTTGGGAACACCCATGAGCCTGAAGATGCGGCGCAGAAGTTGCTAACGAAAAGTGATCACTCCACATCCACGCTGACGATGTACTCGACGATCACCAGTTTTTCGAATGGTATATCATCGCTCATGCCATCTGCACCAAACGTTGTATCGAATTCGTCAATGATGAACCGCTCCCACGCATCAGAGTATACGCTATCGACCTTGATGTTCAGGTATCCATTCTCATAGACCGCTGGCGTATTGAAGATGCTCTCGTTAAACCTGGGATTGCAGATCGTGACCTGCGCAATCCCGCCCCCGAAAGAGGAGAACGAGTCGTTGATCTTGACCAGTGAGAACAGTATATCGCCCTGATCCGTGGAATTAAACATTCGCGGATTCGAGCGCATGACTGCGCCTGCCTGATACTTCGCGACCACTGCGCCGTTTTCACATGCCACAGACCCGACCCTGCTGTTAAATTCGATATTACCCATCAAAATTGAATGGTTGACCCTGGTTCCGCTATGGGTGATCGAGATCGTCAGGTTGCACGCAGCAGGATCGGACCGGAGCGATCCGCCTTCAGCGGTGTCGAGTTTCGTTGTCCTGACAGGTGCCTGGTCAAGAGCGACTTTGAATAGGTCGGTCTGGAGGATCAGGAACCCATGTTCAATGCTCTTGAATTGGGTAGCGTCCGTCGATGACTGTAGTACCGGGAAACCGACTGCATATATCATCCCGATCGAAAGCATAACGATTCCGAATATGATTACGTATCCGATTACCTCTGAGACTGCTCTGTTCGATTCAATCGCA
>CBDAFH010000159.1:0-19033 GCA_965195165.1 uncultured ANME-2 cluster archaeon
TTCTTTGCCGGGGACAGGCGCGGAGGCGGTCAGATCATGCTTGCATGGGTTGCATCGATTGCAGTGTGGATCGTCAGCTATCTCTTGATCCGTGCGCTCTCCCGATACCGGGAATTCGCTGCAGATCGCGGAGCTGCTATAATCACAGGTCATCCGTCCCATCTAGTGAGCGCGCTTATGAAGATCAGCGGTTCAATGGATCGGGTGCCGACTGAGGACCTCAGGAAGGCGGAAGGCATGAACGCATTCTACATCATACCGATATCCAAGAGTTCGATAATGGCACTATTCTCCACGCACCCCCCGCTTAAGAAGAGGGTTGCTGCACTCGAGAAGATATCTCGAGAGATGGAACTGGCATGAAACTATTTGATACGCTGCTCGGAAGAACGAAACTTAAGAAACCGAAGATCGAGGCATTGTTTGCGCTCTCGACCGCATACATCTCACTGGAGGCACTTGGCTTCAAACCAGGCGGAGTATCCGGAATCTGCTTTAAGCCGGTCGAATCGTCGCGGTTTTCGGAACTGGAGGGCAATCTCCGGGAACTCTTGCAACTCAGCGCATCTGAAACAGGGACTACGTGTCAGTTCAAGACGGACGAGTACAACTACAACTGGATCATCTTAAGCGACGAGGACTTCGAGGACCTTGTCACCACCACGCACCTGATAAGCGAGACGATCATCGAACATGGCTTCGAGGAACGGCTTCTCTGCTCGATTTTTGCCTTTGGAGACGTGTATTTGATTTATAACTACAAGGAGGGGACTTTCTATCCGTTTGCTTCGCTGGCTGACAGGAAGAGGGATAACAATCTCGAATTCAGGTTGAGATCAGCGATGGAAGGCGAACTTCCGATCGAAAAGGATATGGAGAAGTGGCATCCGTTCTGGGGAATTCCGTTTCAGGGACGCGTTTTAAACGCTGTGAAACGATAACATCTGCCCCCGGGCGATCCGCGGTTGATGCTACCCGCTGCAAGGAAGTTTTTGGTAAAATGGGTACGGACATGAAAGCAGAGACCACTGTAAAAGAGAATAATAAGGGCAGCGTTGTTGTTTCTTGGACTGGTGGGAAGGATGGTTGTTTTGCATGCCATAAAGCAATCTTGGAAGGGTTTGATGTGTCGTATCTCCTGAATTTCAGGGATATGAAAAAAAGCGGATCTCATGAAATAAATCCTGAACTGTTGTCTCTGCAATCCGTTGCGGCGGGGATTCCAATTCTCCTAACGAATTTCATATCTTATGAAGAGGAATTTAAAAAAGTGGTACGTGATTTAAAATCTGGCGGGGTAAGGGTGGATGGTGCTGTGTTGGGTTGTTCAGAAAGATGCTATGGACGGTTCATTACAGGCTAAATCAGCCATGAGCGCAATCGAGCCGCCCCGCACCCCCGGCATCGATCAGACTATCATCCGAACGACTTCATACTTCAGTAAACAACGCTACCCCCATTTGCACTGGCTACATTTCTTCCTGTACGATTTGCTCGTTTGATTGAGCTAACTTAGCGACTTATTTCTGCTCCGCTTTCGTAGTTCTTCCAGTGTTTTGCGTATTATTCGATTGGCCATCTTGTTAAATCAGAGACGATTTCTTGCGGCAAATACTGTTTGATTTCCTCTACTTCCGTCTCATACATTGCCACATGTTGGATTATAGGATTCCTTGAGAGTTCGTCTCTGACATTCTTATAATTTATCTCATCTGTTTTAAATACAATACCAAATATGAATTTTCCATCATTTTCACCCCACGTCCCTTCCTCCACATTAAATTCTGAAGCCAGTTTTTGAAACATATCCTCGAATCTATCCGTCAAAGATTCAGACCCTGCAGCCTCTATCGCCCTAAGACCTGTGTCTGACTCTGAGGCGCCTATAATCATCATTCGGGTTTGTTGCAATTTCACAGACCTCAACGTATCTTCGCTGAACAAGCTTCCTCTGAGATCGGCTTCACTCAAATCACAACCATTTAGATCCGCTGTAGATAGAGAACATTTTGTTAGATTGGCACCAGCCAACACAGTGTTTGCCATATTCGTTCCTTCGAATGACTCTCCTTTCGTTCGCAGCAACGTTGCCGCATTGCCCCCGGCGTACTTCACCTGTTCAAATGTCTTCCCTCTTGTCTCATCAATGACTTCCCACAATCGTTTTGCAGCATCTTCGGAAATCATCTCTTTTAACAAACCGTTCACGGCATGCATCCGCGCATCTGTCAGTACTATCGCGCCGAATGTTTCTGCCAAATAGGTGATCTCCTTTTGCTCAATAGGTATTTTACATGACTTGCCCTCTGCCTCGCAGTAAGTCTCCATAAAAGCTGGAGCCAGACAGCCCAACTCAGCAGCAAACTTGAATGCGACAAAATACTCAGCCAAACTCTTGTGTGCAAAGTCATAATAGCCAGCCGCATTTCGGTGCAGAAGTGTCTGGTTACGCAGGTCGAAGTCCCAATTGTCCAGTTTGTGCTTATCTTTAATCTTGTCTCCAAAGTACGTTTCAATCCGATCCGGGATTTCTGTATAGTGTATACGCAAATTACCACTCTTGATCATCTCCCATGCCAATTCACACAGAAAATACAACTTGTCAGCCGTTGTCGTGAACGTGCGTTGTGTTTCAATATTACGTAAGAGCAGCTTATCGGTAGCATACAGATAGACCTTAGCCGGGTTCTCCAGTATGTCGGAACTCACCTCCTCCAACACCGCCAGCAACAACTCTACAAGAACAGGTTTGTGTGCCATCTCGGCAAGATGTGGTGTTTTCAAAATGCGTTCTGCCACGGCAGGTCCCTTCTCGGTGCCCAGTCGCAATGTTATAACCTTGCGTATTTGACCGTCACTAAAGGGTTCTATGTGCAGAACCTCAAACCTTGGTGGCGACAATAAAATGGTGCGCCTACCAAACTCCTCACCCCCAAGTATCTTTTCCGACTCTTTGGCCCAGTGAAAGTACTCTGTGCGGCTTGTGAGTAACACCTTGCTGTTTTCAGCCACCAATTTTGCCAGTTCCCAGAAATTGTCTACCACTGTCTGAGGGTCAACTTGCCGTGCCATCTCGTCAAAACCATCAAGGATCAATAGTAACTTGCCATGCCTGTTCATTTCTTGAAAAACCTCAAAGGCACTGCCGACGAACGGTAGTTTATATTGCTCCAGCATAGCGTCATTGATCAACTGCTGAGCGGTCATAGCCTTGGCAAACGAGCGAAGTGTGATGAGTAGTGGCAACCTTTCATGGACCGGGTCTTTGAGATAGTGATCCATCTGCCGATAGGCATAGTGGCGACAGAACCATGTTTTGCCTGATCCAAAGTCGCCTAACAGTGATATATGCATCTTGCCACGTTCAGTCAGCCAATCATCTATGTACTTGTCCAGACTGGCGTGCTCATCCCGACTGGTTTCGTTCCCACTTGCATCCACTATCTGTTTGTAACATCCTAAGTCCACATACAGGTCGTGTATCTTGCTCTTTTCTACCAGCGCCTTAAGTGCATCAAAGTACGGTCCCCAGACCATCTGCTGCAAAAAATCAGGCAAAGTAAAAACCTGAAAAGCGTCGTCTTCAGTGGCACGCTTGCGCGCCTCGACTGACACGCGTTTATCACTAATCAGCCAACCTTGTGGAGTTTTGCGGTCGAGATTTTCATCCAGTAAATCCACGTCAGCAGGAGTGATTTCTCCACCAATGCAGCGTACAAGCACTCTCTGCTTGACCGTGCCCTGCTCCAATGTTGCAACCATATCTACAGTGCGATCATCATGCTGTTGAAGGTCATTCACCTCGTATCGAATTGCTTGCAGCCATGTGCGTACTTCATCTGCAAGTTCAAGCAGCGGATTATGCTTTTGTTGCATCATCTGTAACGCTTCGACAATCTCGGGCGGCAACCGCTCGGCGCGATCGTTTTCCACTACCTTGGAATCATCAGCGATCACAATTGGGATACCACCCCGAGCCAACACGCTTAACACAGGTCGATTCTTGGTCTGAAATTCAGTGATAAACGCTGCATGGACAAACGAACCATGCTGTTTTGCGTCATCGGGGTGCAGCTGGATGGTCAGACTGATTACATTACGAGCGCTGAAGACAACCTTGGTGCGGTTATGCAGCCACCAGTAAACACTGTTGCGGGGATCGAGTGAGAAGTTTTTAACCGTTTCGATAGACACACGATGACAACCCACATCCAGTTCATCTGAGAAGCGCAAAAGCGAAGCCACGAGTTGTTTGCGCCCAGTCGGATCGAACTTGAACGTGTGAGGGCATTCAGTAATCGGTAACTTTGCGTGGTACTTGCACACATCCATTAGATCGTCAACGAGGTCATCGGGAATATTCTTGGCCGCCGGACCAAGTACATTTGCGCCGGTGCGGTTGGCATGATCAATCCATGCGGCAGTCAGATACTGGTGGTTCTTGCGGATTGCTTTCTGCTCCTCTATGCTATATCCGCTGGCTGTCTGCGCGGTAAACTCTGTTTCGAACTGCGCACCCAACTTTTCGGCTCGCTCTTTGATCTCCGGGAATTTGACTACGTCACACTGCATTCCGATGTCGTGCAGGTAAATGCCAGCCAGGAGCAGGTACATTTCTTGCTCCGAAAGGTTCAGGCCATCATTAGCCTTGAGCAATTTATAAGCAAAACCCGCCACTCGCTCGCTATGCTTAATGCCGTGATCGGTGTAATCTTGTATGATGTGCGGCGCATCGGTAGCCCAAATATCCTCCACTGCCTCACGAATCATCTCAAGATTACTGCGCAGGCGATCGTCAGTAACACACTCCAGAAGTTTTTTTCCGATGTAGGTAAACTTTGCCATGACCAAATCACCCGATGGATTAACAGGGTTTATGTTGATGTGATATCGATATAATACTTTGCTTTGTGACTTCTCTACGCCTGCGCAAGGATATTTTCCACCCTGCCGCCGCACGTTGCCTTCGTTCCGATCGACTTCGACCGGCAGAGACCCGAAGACGAAATGAGGCTCTCCCTCGCAAGGGCGCTACCCGTGTTAATGCGGAGCATCGCCGAAGGCATCCAGAGAGGGTTTACTGTTGCGCACCGTAAACAAGATTGAGCCGTCCTCAAGTCACGCGGCAATGGTTCATCAACTGGTGTGCGGTTACCTCCTGAAAGCTCGGAACTCAAAAGCCACCCGACTCTTCCCCGCGTTTAGCCAGTTCTTCCTGATACGCCTTCCAGCCGGGACGCCACTTTGTATGCCACCGCCAGAGGTTGCTGATCGGTGAGCGCGGCTTTCTTTCCGCGTAACTGTGCCATTTGCAGGATTCGAGAACCTGATTCCATCGCTGATACCTCCTTATTTCGCATTTCTTTTCATACATGCAGATTTCACCCGGGCGCCCCCGCCGTGTTTGCGGGGTGCCAGAGATGTCCGGGTGAACAAGAGCAAGCAGAAACACGCTGCTATGGTTGATGCATGCCTTTATTTCCTCACAATTATCGATTGCATAAAATATGGAAATCTTCTCTTGATCTCATATCGGTTTATGCCCAATCCCTGAAAGATGGTTTTGATCTCATCTGGCATATACGCAGCCCTGATTGAAGCAATAAATCCGCTACCGCGGAATGGTAAATAATACAACCACCAGACTCTTCTCAGGTCGTGTATGAATAATACCCCTCCAGCCCCAACAACCTTCAAAAGGTTGCCGATGACTTTTTCCGGATCTTTCCAGTGATGCATCGCAAGAGTGGAATAAACCAGGTCGAATTCGCCAAGTTCTTCCATCATCACGTCATCCGCCGCATCCATAGCGACGAAACGTACCCTATCCTCGAGTTTTTCCTCCTCGATATATTCCCGAGCAACCGTAACCATACCAGACGAGATCTCAACCGCAGTGATATGCACATCAGGGTTGTCTTCAGCAATCATAGCAGCCAGGACACCAGTTCCTGCACCAACTTCAAGATAGTTCCCCCCCTCCACACCAAGAGATTTGATATGATCTAGGAAACTTCCATACATAATATTTCCAGGGTTTTTAGCCATTTCTGCATATTGTCGTGCGTTCTCTATGCCCGAGATCGCTTCTTCATGAGATTCTATTCTTTTTGGCATCTTTTTTCCTCCTGTTTTAGATGAATCCGCCCATTACAATTGGGCTTATGTGTCCTGATTTCTACCACCCCAGACTCTGATAAGGAACGCCAAACAACGGTTCTACAGGTCACATACGCGCAAGCAAGATCGTCGGCACCTTCATGCAGACCGCGCACCAGAAACTTAAGCTCCTTTAACCTGTCAAACCCAGAGCCCTGCAAAAGTTTCTCGATGTACCCGCCGCTATGCATGAAGACTGGCACGCCCCAATCGCTTACGATCTTTGAATAGCCCTGTGGACCCTGATTGACAGCCGCAGCTCCCTTTTCCGGGATTTGCGCTAAGATGTTGAAAGCGAAAGTTCCTCCTGGTTTGATAACCCGGAAAACCTCTTTAAAGATCGGCTCCAGATCACCAATGAGATGGAAAACGCCGCAGCAGATCACATCGTCGAAGGAGCCATCAGAATATGGAAGCGGCATACTTCGCAGATCGAACTCTCTCAAATCCTCTGCAAAATCCTTTGATCTGCAGATCTCGAGCATCTCTGCAGAGCCGTCAATTCCGAACACATCCAGACCCGCTCTGGCAAATGGCAGTGAGGCAAGCCCGGTGCCTATCCCGATATCAAGCAGGCGCTCATGGGGGCTTACATACTCAAAGCAGAGACCAAAGAGCACGTCGGGACCAAACCACCCGGTTTCACGAGCTTCTCGGCCGTATTCGGAAGCATGTTCGTCGTGTGCACGAATGTCGTCGTTCTGTTCCATGTTGGTACACCTTTTGGTTGTCTCCAATTATTCATATTCCCATCCACAAGCAGCCCGTCCTTCGGCAACGATCCTGTCAGCGTATGCCGCAATCCCCAGGTCGTGCGCGATCATGAGTATGGTGCGCCTGCCCCTGTTCAGATCCTTGAAGATCTTCATGACCTCCTCCCAGGTCTTTGTGTCTGGATTTCCAGTGGGCTCGTCCGCGAGAATGATCGATGAGTCGTTTACGAGCGATCTTGCGATCGCAACACGCGGACACTGCCCGCCTGATAGTTCTGTCGCCTCGTTGTAGCGGAGTGGTGGGGATTAGGGGGGATTAGTAAATATAATAAAGTCAATATAATAACGTTACTGCACCTCTCCCTTCCTGAGCGACTCGATCTCCTCTTCTGAGCGTATCCGCAGGAGAAACGTGCCGTAACACGGCTTGGTATACGGAAAGATCACATCATCGCCGTCAACCCCGATCGATATTGGTGGAACTCCGATCAGATAGACATCAAACATCTTGTAACCGGGCTTGACCTGATAAACTTCCTTAAAATTCGTAGCAACGTATTCCCTGCACTCCTTAAATGACGTATTCTTAAGGAGGACCTCGTATTTCATCTGTTCTATGCATCCCATGCCATCACCTGATCTATGCGCTTCTTCAGTGGAACCGGGTTGTGACCGGTTTTGTAAACGATTTTCTCACATTCAAAATCGATCATCGGTGCAAGCGCATCCGCATCGCTTCCAAAGACGATCGCAAAGAGTTTTGCATCCGATATGCTGCTTAATGTGGAGAGGTACGATATTCCGGCATCGTTACGCACAAATACGAAGCAGAGATCGAAGTCCACCTTCTTTTCAGCGAGATCTTCTATGCATGAATCCAGATCGACCGTTTTTCGAACGTAATTCCCTTCCGGATCGGAGACCTTCAGAAGAGCGATAGCAGATCTCGTCCCAGCGACTGTCACGTCGATACTATCTCTTTTGAGTCCGTTTGCAAGATAGAGTGCAATTGCGGTCTGAACCGGAGATTCCGGACACCCGAGCAGGAAGAGCGCGTTACTCATGTCTATTCACCCCTGCGCCTTTGCAATCGGCGCATCCCGGATCCCGCTCGACCCGTATCTCGCTCATCGTTGTATCTGCTCCGTTCCAGAAGAGGAGTCTGTTCGCTGTGAGTGTTCCAGTACATGAGATATATTTCAGAACCTCAGTCACCTGAATGCTTGCCACAACTCCGCATGTCGCGCCGATGATCGGGAAAACTCCCTCCGGCGGATCGTCCGGGAATATGCACCTCAAACATGCCGTCTCTCCCGGGATCACGGTTGTTACCTGCCCGACAAATCCGTGAACCGCCCCATGAAAGAACGGGATGTTCCTTACTATCGCCGCCTTATTCAGCAGGTATCTCGCACGAAAGTTGTCCATTGCGTCAACTATCAGGTCAGAGCCGCCAACGAGTTCGTAAACATTGTCTTCATCGATCTTCTCTGGTATGACATCTATCTCGACATCGGGATTGATTTTTGCCAGTTTTTCCCTGGCGGAATCTGCTTTCATCCGCGCAACGTCGCCATCCCAGTGCAGGATCTGCCGGTTCAGATTGCTCGGATCGACGGTATCAAAGTCCGCGATTGCGATCCTGCCGATGCCTGCTGCCGCAAGATAAATTGCCGATGGAGAGCCAAGTCCGCCGGCACCCGCAATAAAGACGCTTGCATCCCTGATCCGCTCCTGCCCGTCCTCTCCGAGTAGCGGTATCTGCCTGTCATATCTCTCTTTTCTCTCTGATCTCTCTCTTGTCAGCATAGTCAGCATAGTCCTCACAATCCTTGATGCAGTATGATCCGGTTGGGATGGGCATAAACCGTGAACCTATCCCCCCTTGCAAAGCATATCAGCGTCACCCCTGCCAGATCCGCCGTGCGAATTCCCTTATCGGTCGAGGCAGATCTCGATATCACGATCGGGATGCCGGCATTGGCGGCTTTCGATACCATCATTGCCGGTTGCCTGCCGCTGCATCCGAGAACGCACGTTGATAGATCGATATTATTAAGAATGGCGTATCCGACGACTTTATCAACCGTATTATGCCTTCCTATGTCCTCACTCTTTGCAATCAGTCTTCCGTCAGAGAAGAGAACAGAACAGTGCACTCCTCCGGTTCTTTCCCAGATTTCAGAGATGATCGAATCCATGACTTCAGAAATATGCTCTTTTTCGATCGTAACGGAAGATTTAGTCGTGTATTTCTCGTCTGACACCTCTGCGCGCACGCGTATCTCATCCCCAGATACCTGCACACCGGAAACGCTGGATGCAAGCCCTTCGCAGATGATATGACCTGCCCCCAGTTCCTCGAGCTGGGCGGGACTTGCGATTAACTCGCCGATGAACTCGTTGTTTAAGTATAACCGGAAAGATTCCTCGATGCAGACGTCGTCGATGGTCTCTGTCACGCAACCAGGGTCCACGCGAATTGCCGAAGATTTGCGGATGCTCATCTCGTCCCCTTCGCAATTCCATCGACCCATCGGCAACCGTCCTCTGACAGTTCCTTCTTCCACATCGGCACCCGTTCTTTCAGCTCGTCGATCACATACTCACATGCAGCAAACGCATCCTTCCGGTGCGGGGCGCCGCATACGATGAGCAAGATGTTATCGCTCACAGCAAGCGATCCTGTGCGGTGGATGACGTCAAGCGAGGTCAGGTCGAACTTATCGAATGCCTCGTCCCGTATCCACCCGAGTTCCTGCATGGCAAGTTCAGTGTACGCCTCGATCTCCATGCCAACGATCCCGTCGTCCCGCACGATGCCAAGGAACGTGACGACCGCGCCTGCGTCAGAGTGCTTCGCCTTCCCGATCATCTCACCGATCTTGAAATCCTCTTCTGTAATCTTAATCATTCTAACCACCTGCCACCGGAGGGAATATCGCAACCTCGTCACCATCCGCAAGTTCGGTCTGGAGCCCACTTAAGGACTGGATATGCCTCCCGTTTACCAGTATGTTCACATACTTCTTGATTCCGCCGGATTCGTCAAATATCAGGTCATGCGCGTCGTGCGTTGCGCACAAGTTGGTGAGCAGATCCATCACAGTGGCTTTTCCGTCCAGTTCGGCGCCCAGTTCGACATCCAGTTCCTTTCCGAATGCCTCCCTGAATCTTGCGAATGCTTTTACTTTGATTATCATTCCGTGACCTTATGTATATTATTCAATATTATACTAAAATTCGCCCTCATCAGGTCTTATCAATTTTTCAAACTTTTTATACAATGGAGTTAGATCACCAATCCTGCCTCTGAAATTTAAGGATGCCTCGGTACGTGATGAATATCCAGTAGCAGTCATGTATAAGCCTGTTCTATTGAGTCTTGTTAAAATACTACTGAATTCTTCCCTATGGACGGAAAACTTTGAACAAACTTCAGCAGAAAACTGATCCCAGAATCGGACCCTGCAATCATAATCACTCTCTCCAGCCTGATGGGGATGTTCTTTTTCGTATCGGGAAAGTACAGCTAATATCCCCAATTCGCGATAACTAATTTCATCTAAAATACTGAGACACTCTTCATATTCATCTACTGTGGATATTTCAGATGAACTTATAGAAGAAGTAAGAAGACGGGCGAAATAACGAATTTTCTCCCTTCGACGAGTATTTAATGCGGCTCTGGCTGTAGAGAAATAACAATGAAGAAAGTCTTCCGATTCGATGATTTCTGGAGTTAGTTGTACAGCACCTTTTTCAAGTTCGTCAAAAAATTCTCTCGCCCTATCCTCACGGATGTTTTCAAGTATTGTGACCAGTGCAACATCTACGGCGGACCCGATTCCGAATGGAATTACCTGAACAAGTCCTCTAATTATCGGATTTGTTTGATATCTATTAGCCAACTGTTCAATTGTTTCTGTATTCATGATTGGAAACACCTCCAATGAAATATAAAAATTTGTATGGCTCTTAATTTACCATCCAAGTCACCAAGCCCCGCGCTTAGGTACAGAGCTTGCATATAATAATGCTCCTTTCCGAATGCCTCCCTGAATCTTGCGAATGCTTTTACCTTGATGATCATTCCGTGACCTCGTTTATGTCCCGTACCCTCTTCAATGCCTCGATCGCATCCTCCATCTTCAGATCCCTCTTCTCCACTTCGATAAACCTCCTGAAACGCTTGAGAGCGTCATCACCTATCACACCCCCCGCAGCATCGAGTATCCGCTGGTATGTCCTGTCAGGGAAGTACAGGGATTTTGCGATCTTTAGAATCTTCTCGCAGGCATCCCTGTCGATCACTCCTTCTGCTTCCGCTATCCGGAGATTGTACCGTATGTTGACCAGTGGCTCAGATAGGGGTTTGAAATACACCGGATCAAAGAAGAGAGCAACCTCGTCGTCTGATACGAGTTTTCCGCTCTTGTACCACTCGTATATCTTTCCAACCCCTTCCATCCCGTACAGATCCAGTTCGGATGCCCTGAGTGCGCCCATACTCGATGATCCGATAACCCGGGACCCTTTCTTCAGAGCATAGAGGATCTCCCGATGAGCTACCGCAGAATCCTGAAAGAATACACCGTCTATGAGACATATAATCTCTGCGCCGTCGTTAGCCGCCCTGGAAACGTCCCCTCTCTTTGCAGGAGGCAGGTACTCTACATCATACTCCGCATCAAGGATATCTTTTGCAGTCTCCTTATCCACGCTTGGTCCTACGAAGACGACGATTCTTCTTCCTTTCATCTTTACACCGCTTCCCGATCCGCTCAGAATCCATCGCATAGACCTCCAGCCCAGGAACGATCACCCTGACAACGGGAACATCGATCTCGCTCCTTGTCAGGTCCACAACGATCACGCGATCCAGACCCGCAACTTCGAGATTCCCGATCATGTATCCTATGTCGTCCAGAAAATCGTCGCTCTCAAACGATGTGATACCGTCGAAATCTCTATCTCCCTCCCCGGTTCCATCGGATGCGCCAAACCAGTACTTGTTGAGCCTCTTTGTCCGCTCATAGCCGATCTTTGTCCGGAACTCCGCAACCGTAGTGTCCTCTCTTGCGCCATGTATCTGGGTCAGTCTGCTCTGGGCAACCTCTGTTACCGCTCTTAACATCGCAACATACGCATTCGTATGCGTCCCCATCCCGATCGTGAGGAGCGCGGGGTCTTTCAGCAGGAGGTCATCCGAGACAGCGGCAAACGTCGGGATGCCGATGTCGCTTGTCATATCCCTGATCTGCACCGAGACTTCCGCATCCGAAAATCTATCCATGAGATCTCCGATCATCCCGTTATCGGGGCTTGTGATCGCAGGGCCGGTATTCCGGGACGCCTCGACAAGCGACCATGCATCCCTCTCGATCACCTCTGAAAGCCCGTGGAATATCGCCTCTTCGATCTCGTTTCCTGATGCCAGACCGTTCGTGTTCGTCCGGAAGAGTGCGGCGTGATCCCTGGAGGGCGAGAGCGGATGGAATACAGCGCTTGCAGGCACGAGTATCTCCTCGTCATTCACCAAGTCGTATCCTCTGGCCCATTGAATGCTCTGATCGTGGTCTGTTGGGTGCGGCAGGATCAGTTCATCAGGATTAAGGGTGTTTTCAGCACTGCCCAACTCCGAGAACCGCCCACTCAACAGTTCCCTGTCGTGAACCTCTGCCGAGTAGCGCTCTATGCCCTCCATCATCGCCGAGACCCTGGCTTCTGCCGGAGTTGCCCCTTTCCCATTGTAGACCGAGATCGCGCCATCATCCGCGGTCGGCCTGATGCTCGAGAAGACCGAGATGCCGATCCGGTCAAGGTCTGTTATGTCAGCAACCCTTGTTATGCCCGCCACCGCCATCTTCGACTCGATGCGGGAGAGCGTCTCCTCCGGAGAAACTGCCCTGTGCGTGTCCTTTTTATATTTTTTGGTGCATGATTTTAGTCTCACTGGATCACCTCGGTTTTACTTCGAACGACGTCTACTACGTCTACTTTTATATGCGAGTATCGCTAACATAACAATTGTTAAGCATATAAAGGTTGTGATTGCAGCATGAAAGCCCCTTGTGAAAATGTGGTATGGTATGTGCTCCCTGCCATCAGATCCGAACTGGCAAAAGAGCTTGTGAAGGTAATATCCCAGAAAGAGATATCAGAGATACTTGGGATCACGCAGGCAGCGGTGTCGCAGTATATATCCAACAAAAGAGGATCTAAGATTGAACTATCAGATGATGTCAGGGCTGCCATAGCTGACCTTGCAAATGATATCACTGGTGGTAGCACCGATGGTCCGATGCGGGGGATGTGTGAGATATGCAGGAAGATCAGGGAGGATGAACACTGCGAGATCTGCCCAGGATGATCCGATCGATCGGGGTCGGGCGTCTGCACCTGTTAAAGGGCTTGCCTGACCCGAAACACCGCAACCAAACGACCTCCTTTGCGCGTGTCAGCCGTTAACTTTTTGAACGAATCGGGGTTGCCGATAACAACTTCGTGGCAGTCGTATGCGTTCTTCTTGCATCACAAAGTATTTCGATTTATCGAAATGTTTAAGTACCATTAGTTACGTATATATTATCGGACAGGTCAATCAATAGACCAGTCCGAACAAAATGAGGTAAGAAACATGAACAACCCCAACCAGAACTACAACCACAGCGAACCACGACAGGAGAAAGACTCGTTCAGACATACCGCGCAGGTGCCGATCACAGTCCCGAAGTACCGGGTCACTATCGAGCATGGATCGATCGGGCACTCCCGGGAGGTGTGGGTGACATGAGCGGAAATACCATCGATCAGAATCCGCCAATTCACGCAACCGGAAGTGGTATCCGGTTTGATTGCAATAGGACTGGCAGAGGTGAGTAAAATGGGTGTCGAAGAATTGATGCAGGAAGTCGTGGAGCAGCTTGAGAAACTGGTCAACACCAGGACCATCGTCGGTGAGCCGATCACGGTGGCAGGCAAAACCGTGATACCGATCAGCAAGGTGTCATTCGGATTTGGCAGTGCTGGCGGCGAAGGCAAGCGCGGCGAGGAAGGTGGTTTCGGTGGCGGCGGTGGCGGTGGCGCAAAGATCGAGCCGGTCGCATTCCTCGTGGTATCAGAAGACGAGGTCAAACTGTTCCCAGCGACAGGGAAGGGCATAGATATTGGAAAGATCGTGGAAGCTGTGCCTGAAGTCGTGGATAAGCTAAAATCCCTGAGAGGAAAGAGGGGGAAGGAGACAGAGAAGACGGCGGAGAAGGATCCGGAAAAATCCGCAGACGAGGATTGAGGGGGGTGGTATCTTGCATCCCTCTCTTCTTATTTTTTTATTGCTTGTCGTATCAACACTTACGTTTGCACTGATGCTTCTGTTATGGATTCCGTTCGTCTGCCGGTTTGAACTGGAGAGAGACCCTGACGGGGATCCCGTGCAGAGAATCGAGGTTCGATGGCTGTTTCTATCCCGCGGAATCGATGGCTTCGCAGCCACTGGGCGAGAAGACCGGAGAGCGGAGAAAGCAGAGGAAAAAATGGACGTCAGGCGCATATTTGAACTGTTTCGCACGCTACACCGTCCTGTGACCGCGCTGGCACGGAGGGTGGTGCAGAGAATCGATTTCAGGGAACTTTCATGCCGCGCAACATTCGGACTCGATGATCCCGCCGAGACCGGCACGTTATCCGGATTCCTGTACGCAGCTTTTGCCCCACTGACCCGTTCTCCTGCCGTCTCAATCCGGCTGCATCCGGTCTTTCATGAGCCGGCATTCGCATACCGCGTCATGGGTTCGCTTAGTGTGACGGTTGGGCGAATGATCATTCCAGTCATCGCGTTTCTGTGTGACAGGGCGGTTCGCGGGATTATTGTGAGGCGTATCTGTGGCTCTTTGTCGTCTTCTGGCGGTGTGCCCGGACGGGGGGGGCGGAAGCGCTTGCCGAGTGGTTATTAGCCCGAGGTGGCTATCGCATTTTTTGATTTTGTACAACGCTTGCTGCAAACAACTTTGTGGTGCAAAGTTTTATATACTACAAACTCCTTTACGTTAATGTACGGAGGTACATAATGACACGAGAAATCAATCTGAAAGAACTCGAGAAGAAGGCATATCGTGATTCCCAGCAGGACGGCTTGATGGAAGTCATGATGGGGCTAATCCTCATGACTTTCGGAGGGTTCTTCTATTCTACCGTCTTTGCATTCTATATATTATTGATAGTATTCTCCGGAAAGATTGTGGAGTTCGTCCGAAGACACTACACGTATCCCAGAATCGGGTTTGTCAAATTTCGTGAGGCAGATCCAAAGGATGCCCTGACAGGCGTCCTTCTCTTCGAACTTGCAGTTATCGTGATCATGTTCACTCTGATTTCTCTTTTTGGCAATGTAAAGGATTATTCTAGTTGGGTGAACTGGGCGCCATTGTTCTTCGGGATGATTCTGGTCGGACCCTTCGCCCACGCAGCATCCAGATCCGGGAGCGTCCGTTATTCAGGGTATGCGATCCTGTCAGTGATTCTGGGGATATTCTTCTCTTTGGTAGAATTTGGATCCGGATGTACCGGATTGATACTGTATCTGGTTCTCATAGGAGGATTTTTAGCCCTTAGCGGTCTGGTCATCTTCATCCGCTTCCTGCGCAAATATCCGCTTTTCGGAAATGGGGATGCATGATGGCAGCGAATGAAACCGGCAGCGAAGATCTCCACCCCATCGCTGGAATCGATCGACTGATCCACGAACCGGCAAGGCTCATGATCATGGTATACCTCTACGTTGTCGAGAGCGCAGACTTCCCCTTCCTGATACGCCAGACCGGGCTTACGGCTGGCAATCTGTCCTCGCATACGAGCAAGCTTGAGGCTGCCGGGTACATCGAGGTCGTTAAGGAGTTTGTGGATAAGAAGCCGCATACGATGCTCCGGCTGACTGATGCGGGCAGGGATGCATTTCAGGAGTATCGGGAGGGGATGATGCAGGTGCTTCGGTGATCTGCCAGAGTGACTGAAGTTTTATAGGATTCGTGTTATGTGAGGTAACTGACAGTAAAAGAAGACCGGCATCAATCTTAATAACCACAGGTACAATGTAATTCTTATGTATCCTGCCGATTATCGTGGAACTGTCGGATTATGGCTGATGTCTTGTGGGGCAGCACATCATCACCCACCATATCAATATTCTTATATTTTAACCGATTAAAAATTATTTACAAGAGGTGTGGTAAATATGGGTGATGTAAAAGCATATTACTGGATTGCGATTGGACAAATCATCGGGTTAGTTACGATGATAGGTCTGAGATTGAAGTTGGATTCGGTGGATGCAGTACTTTTGATGGCGCTTAGTGTGTGTGTTCTCTGTATATTCATCGCTAAGGGGGCAGGTGCGATACTTGGCGTGTTTGCTCGTTCGATCACTGGTATGATCGTTGGTGCAATCACAGGATGGGGGCTTGGTCTGATTTCGGGTATTATTGCTGACCAGTTCACTGGAACTTTCAACGCGTGTATTGCTTATGCGATGGTGGGTGTGGTCGCTGGTGTTTTTGTTGGTTTGATCCTTAATGCAACTGCGAATAATGGTATTGATAAAACTGTTGATGCCATCGTTGCTGGTATAACTATTGGTGCGGTCGTTGGTTTAATATACTTCAGGACAGATGGTTCTTTCTATGGTTACATTGTTAGTTTGATTGCCGTCATGACACTTGGTGCGGTCGTCAGTATGATTGCTGGTGCGTTTACCGGCTGGACCATCACGAAGGATATCGATGGAATTGTCGAAGGTACAATCGTTGGTGCGATTGTCAGTGTGGGAGTTGTTGCGGTCGTTTACAAGTTTGTTGGTGTGCATGATGGTCTTTTTATGATTAATGGTACCATTGTCGGTATGATTGTTGGAATGATCGTTGGAGTAAATGCTGCTGCGATCGATAATCTGTACTCTCATGCACTTTTCCGCATATTTAGTGGTGCATTTGTTGGGGGGCTTGCTGGCGCGTTTCTTGGCGTAATTGTAAGCATAATCTCTGGTCGTAGCGACAGCAGCAGTATGGTATCTATCATGATCGGCGGTGTGCTTATTGGCATTCTTGTCGGTGCAGTCATTGGTTTTACTATAAGCAAGGTTGGTGGTAACATGACCGCCAAGGTGTTTGCTGGCGCATCTGCCGGGGGGGTCGCTGGCGCGGTTGTCAGTGTAATTGGTTTTCGAATCACTGATGTAATCGTTGATGCAATCCTTTGTGATATGGAGACGCGTAACACGCTTGTTGGCACTCCAATCACTGCAATTCCTCTTGTTATCATTCTGATATCTGCAATCATTGGATGTATTTTAAGTATTTGGGCAAATGCGAGGCAGAAGCGCAGAGAAACTCGACACACGGCAATATCTACGCACACGTGAGCAAGCTTGAGGCTGCCGGATACCCCTGGGGTCGTGAAGGGGTTTGTGGACAGAAAGCCGCATACGATGCTCCGGCTGACCGGTGCGGGCAGGGATGCATTTCAGGAGTATCGGGAGGGGATGATGGAGGTGCTTTTGGTGAGATGACTGACACAAACACATACATACAGAAATTGGCGGTGACAACCCCCCTGCAAGAACCTGTCATGCGCCGGGTGGTCCTTGCGCTCGACCTCCCGCCGGGAAGCCGGGGGCTTGACGTGGGATGCGGGATCGGCTTGCAAGCCATCATGCTTGCAGAGGCAGTGGGAGAGGCGGGGCACGTCACGGGTGTTGATCTGTCCCCGGAGTTTCTGGATTGTGCGAGAAGCATTGCAGAGAAGGCAGGCATCTCTGAGCAGGTCTCCTTTCAGGAAGGGGATATGAACAAACTCCCGTTCGACGATGATACCTTCGACTGGGTGTGGAGCGCGAACTGCGCAGGATACGCGCCCGGAGAGCCCCTGCCGCTACTAAAGGAGCTTGTACGTGTGGTAAAGCCCGGCGGAAGCGCGATCATCCTTGCATGGTCATCTCAACAACTACTCCCGGGTTATCCCGTGCTCGAGGCACATCTGAATGCGACATCGTCAGGGATCGCCCCTTATGCCCGCGGGATGGCGCCTGAGTTGCACTTCCCGCGCATGATGGGGTGGTTCCGTCGTGCAGGCATGGAAGAGGTTACTGCCCGGGCATTTGCAGGCGACGCCTCTGCCCCACTATCTGATGAGATTCGGAGCGCACTTACTGCACTTATCGGGATGCGGTGGGTGGATGTGGAGCCGGAGTTGTCAGAGGAGGATTGGGCTGAGTTTCAGCGGCTGTGTCTGCCTGGGTCGCCGGAGTTTATTCTGGATCTTCCGGATTACTACGCATTCTACACGTATTCGATGTTTAGGGGACGGT
Source organism: uncultured ANME-2 cluster archaeon (assembly GCA_965195165.1). Taxonomy (GTDB): domain Archaea; phylum Halobacteriota; class Methanosarcinia; order Methanosarcinales; family Methanogasteraceae; genus Methanogaster_A. Next base: position 18,232 of record CBDAFH010000159.1, read on the forward strand.
TGTCCGGGTGAACGTTTTCGATGGAAATTCAGAAAGGAAGAAGATTTCTGTTTCGGCGATTAAAATCACGTTGTTCGTCACTTCGTGGGATTCATGGTATGAAAGTACTCCTGAAAATCACAATCCCTGCGGCATGAAACGCTTATCAACATTTACGGCTTAAGATACCCCATGAACGTCTTGATCGACAGGTCAGAGATCACAGGCACGATTCCTGCGCCGCCATCCAAGAGCTACACCCACCGGGCGATCGCGATCGCATCGTTGTCGGTCGAGTCCGAGATCGCATACCCGCTGTTATCAGCAGACACGAAAGCAACGATAGTAGCAGCAAGGGCTATCGGCGCTGATGTGACCATCGAGGATGACCGGCTTCTCGTGCGAGGTGTTCCGCGCCCGATGGTGCCTGATAACGTGATCGACGTCTTAAACTCGGGAACGACGCTCCGGTTCTTCACAGCGATAACATCGCTTGCACAGGGTAGAAGCGTGCTGACAGGTGACGCATCCATCCAGACGCGCCCGAATACCCCACTTCTGCAGGCGCTCTCAGATCTCGGTGCGGATGCGTTCTCGACAAAGGGGGATGGCACCGCCCCGATTGTCGTGCAGGGACCGCTTGTGGGTGGAAGAACCCGGATCAGCGGCTCTATCAGTTCGCAGTTCATATCAGCACTCCTGATCGCATGTCCGCTTGCAGAGGAAGACTCCACGATCGGGATCGAGGGTGAACTGAAGTCGAGACCGTACGTCGATGTCACGCTTGAGGTGCTGCGTGAGGCAGGGATCGAGATTGGGGAGA
>CBDAFH010000160.1:0-17048 GCA_965195165.1 uncultured ANME-2 cluster archaeon
CTGGGTTTTCTGATGCGTTGCGACCCCCGGTATACAGCCCGACACCATCACTCTTATCAGTTTCAATCCCTGCTGGGTTTTCTGATGCGTTGCGACGCCATGGTCGGCAGCCCGCATCCGCCGAACAGACTACCCAAAAGCCCCGAAATCCGGGACTCAAATCATGAACCGCCGCCGTACCATGCACTTATAAAGGTCCATGATCGCTTAAATCTTTCGCCACCGGGAGGCTCATATCACATTCGACGCCCGCTCCGGCGACGGCTCCCCGAGATCGACGATATCCTTCTTTCAATCCCTATTGGGTTTTCTGATGTGTTGCGACAGCCCCAATTATAGCCCCGATCTCGTCCTCAAGCCGGTTTCAATCCCTAATGGGTTTTCTGACGGGCTGCGACCAATTTTGTAGTTGTGTCGCAGGTATTCACAGTAACAAAATTTCAATCCCTGCTGGGTTTTCTGACGTGTTATAGTGGATTCACCAATTGTGACACAAACGTTTATTATATTTCAATCCCTGCTGGGTTTTCTGACGTGTCACGGATTTATACTACTGATTCAGCACATATAAATGTTTTTCCAGTTTCGATCTCTGCTATGCTCTCGCGTAGGAAGGTTTATAAGTCGTTCAGAACAAAGGTGATAATTAACGTTTGTACAAATATGAGAAACAACAATGAAACGCAAATACACATACCATAAAAAGACGTTGTTGATTGAATCGCAACAATGCACCACTGTAAACGAGGTTGACCAAAACACTGAAGATGTTTGGTACAACCACATCGAAAAAGGGGGTATGTTCCTCAAATATGTTGTTGATGCGGCGATCTGGGCCATCGGGCTCTTGAAAGGACAAAGTTAAAACGGATGACCTAAAAGCCATCCATCTTTTTTTATTTACTGATTCAGGAAGGCACAGATCACATTCAGTGTAGTTTTGAGGTCTGAAGACCTGGACGAGGTCGAGATCGTTATCAGTCGTCATGAAATTCCATAGCATCCTTCGACAGCGGTACAACCTTGTTATTCCAGAGAATGACCTCTTCAGGGAGTACGATCTTATCGGGGTCAATTGAGTAATACAACGAACGAATACAGGCAAGCAAGAAACTTTGCTGCTTTTCTGGAAAGACATCAATTGCTTTTTTTGCGATTGTCTCTATTTCATCCCTGAACTGTTCCTTTCGCTTTGGATAGTTGATTGGTGTGGGGAAATAAGGAATGGTTATCGCTTGAATAAACGGACCGGTCTCTTCACTTTCGGGATCTTCCTCTATAATTAAACCGTCGTCAGTCTTCTTCACCACTGCCGGAACTCGATTCAGAATAGAAAGAACATCGTACACCGTTTGGCGTATTTCGTGACCTCGCTGGTACTTCACAGGAAACCGCAAGGATCGACCACGCAGGCTTTTACATGCCTCTTCAAGATCATTTAAGAACAGGTTCAATCGATCTAAGTTTTTATTCGCTAATCCTTCATTATTGTGTTTATCCAGTACTGAAAAGAATGTAAACCATAATTTGTAACTATATCCAGACTCAACCGCAAAATATGCTTTGAGATCTCCTTTTCTACGTTTATACGCCTGTATCGCCAACGCCTGTCTGAATGTGAAGAGTGTACGCACGCTTTTTGTCTGGATATTATACTTATCGGTGACATAACCCATCGTATCCAAAAACTTTTGATATTCGATGGTTTCATCCGAAAACAGCGAGTTCGCTTCCTTCTTCATATAGATGTAACATTTAGCTGGTTCATGACGGGCAGCACGACCAAAACGCTGGACAAAAGAATCGATGCTAAAACCATCCTCCATAAACAGTAGTTTTATTGGATAATCAAGTCCTACTTCGCTTTTGTTTGTGGAAATGAGAGTCGGCTTGGTAAAATCCTGTGCCTCACCGATTTGATTTGTGTCATAACCGTTATCCTTCTCTGTAAATTCATATATCTCTGGATATTCCTTGAACAAACGTGAATAAAACCAGTTACTATCTTTTACGGTATCGAATATGAATAGAATCTGCGACTTTCCCGGTTCAATCATTTTTAACTCGCTGGTGAGCACATCCGCCACTTCATTGAACTGATCAAGAATCTTTCCCTGATGAAGTTCGACCATCGTCTGGTGTCGTATAATCTCCCCTTCGTCATGGTGGCATGGTGTGGCAACGATATCCTCCACCAGTGGTGCATGTCTATCCTCCCCGATCCGCACGAGGTTGAGAAGTTCCAATATCTCCGATTTAGGTGTTGCACTGCTCAAAATTACTTTGCACCGACTCATGTTTTGAAATAACGCTATCTGGGTGAGAATGCCGCTCAATTCAAACTCTCTGTACGCATGAAATTCATCATAAATTACATATTCAAATTGGTGAAATGTCTGTATCAAATCTTCTTCCGGATTTCTATACATAGCTCCGATAATCGCCTGAAAGATATCAGGATTGGTCAATATGACATCATACCGCTTTAACAACCCCGAAAGTTCTCGTGCACGCTCATATCCTTTCTTCTTGAGAATTTTTGCAGATATATTTATGGCACCAAATCCACTCTTCTTAAACCGCCCCATCTGACTCTGAATCAATGCGTTTGTAGGATAAAGCAGGAGAACCTTACTCCCTTCCTGTAGTAGATATTCAAAACAAAGCGTCTTTCCTGCACCAGTTGGGGCAATCAACTGTATAACATCTGCATTTTCTTTTTCCACACAATTAATGAACCGCTCTTGGAAAACACGCAGATGTCCGGAGGGTGTGAGACCATACAGATCTTCAGTGACCGGAAGATACACTTCGCCGACAGTTACCATGATTCATCACCGAAATATCGAAGGTATTATCTCATCATCCACAAATTTGAAATCCACATCAAGAAAGTGCTGTTTTCTGTAATCGCTGCCACGTACGAATTTACCTGATGCATTGTAGATATCAAAGAGCGTTATCTGTTCATCCCCTGTAGGCTGCTCCCCTATCCCGTAAACTTCTTTGAGCATGTACAGATTCAGATGAACCCGGTCTGCAAGTTTTGTCTTTCTCAACCGCAATTCACCACTCCTGCGAATGCCGACGGTTAAAAAAATATCATCTGGCAGTGATTCTTTCGACCAGACCGTAAATTCAAACGTACTTCCCGGAGCAAGCCCGATATACCGCCGTACCTTACTGATTAATGCAGGGGAGTTGCTACTCATCCGATCAGGGTCGGTTTTCTTGAATCGCCCCATGTCACCCTTGGCACCAGCTGGGACTGTCACTGTCAAACTCCGCTCTGACAAGTATTCCGTACTCTTAAACGTTTCTTCTTTGTAATTAGCAGCAATGGGCTTTCCATCGGTCACAAATAAATCGATATCAGCAAGTTCCTGATAGTGATGATTGACCGCTTCCTCACCAAAGAGGAAATAGTGCTTTTTCAGAAGTCCGAGATTGTATGCAAGCGAATATGTGAGTGCCGTGCTCCCAAGTATCCGATCCGCACTGATCAGAACACCCTCCGAACTCGAATAAAAGAGTGGAGAGTGGAGAGTGGCATGATATGTTGTCGCCTCCACAATGATCACCAATCCCCTACCATTTCACTCACTCAGACGCAACAGGGAGTTTAGCTTGGTCGACATCGCCAGCCCCCACATCTTTGCCGTTCTTTGGGTTCTTCTTATTGACCGTATCCAGTCCCTGTTTTCGTAGAGTTACCAGCGCATCCGTAAGAACTGCCGAACTCTTTTCCTCCAGTCGGCTTCCGACCTTGATTAAGTTGGATAACCATTCTGGAAACTCGTTCCCATCATTCGGTTTGAAGTCACTTGCGTAGAACATTTGCCAATCTGACCGCTTATGTTTAGTTACGTACTCCGATACCGCAGTTTGTATGTCCTCTCTTGAAAATTCGCCCTCTGCCGTGGTCAAGTGGTCATTTATCAACTCTCCGCAACTCAAACTACTGTCACCAGCAGATGTTATGAGACCAACGATCTCATTCTTCACATTCCTGCCGGTACGTGTTTCACGCGCCCCGTATCGTCCGGTGTTAAGAATATTGTGAATCAAATACAGGAGCATCTCCTTTGTGCCAGCTTCGAGCGTGATGAAATGCACAAAGTGGGTGCCGGGCTGCACTTTAACCGGGTTGAAGAGTGCCTCCGACTGACCACCCTTTTCATCCCGCATCGTTCCACTCTCGTAAAGGGCGTTGTGCGTTTCCTTATTCATGATATCGTAAGGCTCCAGACTGTATGTATAACCCTCGATCGCATGGCTTTTCTGTGAGAACGTAGCTCCTGAAACGGTGCCTGCGAGACCATACGTGAGAAGATCCGCGGTCTGAGATTTGGGAAGGCTGTTTATCGGCTCATTGTAGGTATATTCCTTTACAATGATGTTTTCTCCCTCGTCGAGTTCTCGACACAGATTTAATCCGGTTAAACGTTCCTTGCTTACAAACTTCTCACCGTTTACCTGTGCGTGGATAATCCCGCCAAACTCCTGCGTCTCAGCCCGTTCCGAATCCGCACTCCTGAAGAGCGTGGGGTCGGTTACTGTCCTCAGAACCACCAGCGTTACGGTTGGTCTTGCCCTCCGGTACACTTCGTATTTATCAGCAAAACCATCATCTGGTATGCTTTCCTTGAGTTCATTCCAGTTCATTGTGTATCACCTTTTGTTTTAGTAGCGCAAATATATTCAAATTCATATACGTCTGTCAATGGATTTCCCCATTGCGATATCTTCTTGACATTCCAGAGCCCGTGCTGCTTCAAGTACTCGGCAATGCTTCCAACGTAGTCCAGGCACTCCGCAGGAATGTCTTTACCCTTCTTTTTGCTGAATTGTTCGCGCAGCACGTCTTTCATAACTTCTGCTGCCGCAAACCGCACAGCCTCATCATCCTGATATTTCTGTGCCTTTGACGCCATCAATGAGTCAAGAGCCGTCCGAAATATCTTCACTCGTTTGTATGAACCGCTGAAGCGGTGTGTTCCGAAAAGGGCAACCCCTTTTTCTGCTATTTCTTTCATATCCATGGTTTCATCTCCTAATAATTCATGTAGGTGATCTTCATTCTTATTTGCCCAACCAGCGAACTTATCAGACCCGATTTCCCTCTTTGCGTATGGTATCACGGTTATAGGCTCAAACCTCTGCACACGGTACAATCCTTTCATCCCGTCAAATTGGTTAACAAAGTCCAGTTGAGCCACAATACGCCTTGCATCTCTAAAAGTCCTGATGTGGTCAATTCCAAGATTCTTTTCAAGTGTTGTTGGCTGTTCATTGTAAAATAGACCGTCGTACATCCGCATAAGCGTGTACGGGCTGGTTGCAACACATTTGCACCCACATGCAAGGCAAGCCTTTATTGCGGTGTGAATCGCTCGTGCCCTGCGTGTGCTTTTACTCGAATGTTCTGATTGGGTCTTTGGAAGTCGGATCGCCATCGGCTCGATATGGAATGGCGTATCAAAATCACCAAGTGTAAAATTCAAACCGAGTTTTCCAGTCGTCGTCCCCTGCACATTTACCTCAACTTTGCTCATCTGTTCCTGAAACGGGTCTACATTGACAAACACCGAATCAAAATAGAAATAAAAGAAGATCAGATCCTCGTTCACATGAAAACCACTGCGCTGTACCAAACGGTTGAGGAGTTGATGCTCGATCTGGCAGGCATCGCAGTATCGCTTGTACTGGTCTCTGAGTGTAGCACGTTTGGTAAAACCACCCGATTGCAGAAAGTGCTTTCCCGGTTTATACTTCTTCTCCGCGACTGCACCGCACATAAAACAAACCTCTCCACCCCCTTTTGGAGAAATATCGGAGAGTCCATCTGTTATTTCTTGGTTATGTGCACAAACCAACTTTATTATCGGATTAAGTGCAGACGACTCCGCATCCAACTTGGATAATATGGCGCCCTTTATAGAGTTATGCAACAATCGAAGCGGTTCAGCATAATCATTGTGTTTTTGCACAAGTTCGTATGTGGTGTACGCCTTGCATTTCTGCCCACCGACATCACTCTGATCTGCAAAATTCTGGCGTATTTGACCTATTTTTTGCAACCCTTCTATTACGTAATCATCTTGGATAGTACTCTCCAGTTCTGGGAACCTCGTCCAGTCAGAACCTTTTTTGTCATTGTATATAAAATAAGTAATACCTGCAAGCGATTCCTGAAGTTCCGCATCTTGCGGATATGTTGTCTTACCGAGGACGCTTAAAAGACCCGACTCTGTCTTTTCACGCACCGATTTAAGATAAATATCAAATCGATCCTCTTTATCAAGTGGTATCGACAGAAGTGGATCCAGATCAAATTTTCGATCTGATAATACTGGTTTAGCCTCCGTCTTGTCTACAAGTTCTGCACCGATTAATTTCTTCAATACCGATGGATCTATCTCTATTCTATCCGATGACAGATAAATAATGCCCTGTGGAGATATAAGCAATGGAACACCGCCCGATTTCACCAGAAACTTCTTTGCACTTCGATACACCGTTTGAGATAAGAGTTGCTGCGGCATCTCAGGCAGTCTCAGAAGGTGTACGTCGTGGGTTTCGTTTTTCAGGCGTTTGTGAATCTCTTGCAATGGATTCTCCAATTTGCTCAGACTCGCAACCTTGTCCCCGATTTTAACATAAGGCAGAAGTTTCGCATATCTCGGCTGAGAAAAAAGGCTTTCGTATTGTGCATCATCCGACTCCTGCGTGTGCTGTACAAGAAAGACAATTTCTTCCAATTCACGCTCCCAATCAGAAAAATATGTCTTTAGATCGAAGGGATCTATTTCAAAATAGTCCTGAATTAATTTACGGTAATTTCCACTGTAATCAGATCCAGTGATCTCATTCCAGTATTTATTCACGTCATGGAGCGTGAGCGCGGTGCAGAGCAATTTCACATCATGCTTCTCTGGATCCGCCTGTCCTGTTGATGTTCGATCATAGATGTACAAGATCGCTCCTGTAAACACTGCATCAATTATGTGCGACGGATAACTCACAGCACGGGCATATTTTGCATCCAACCGTCCGGATTTCTTGAAAAGAGGTTCTACGACAATCGATACGTAATCCGTAAGATATTTTCGTATGGTTGTGTGGATATCCTCTTTTTCATCCAATATTCCATCTAATTCGGTTTCTGTTAATCCTTCCAACATGTCTTCCGGCATATCGTTCATCTCCTCACCTCGCGCACCTCTGCCCCCATCTTCACCCGCACCCACCCACATCCTCTGCCCACCGAACTCCCGACCCCACTGTACTCCGCGAAGACCGAAAGCGCAACAACCGCGTTCCTGACATCCTGCGGCGTATCACGCATGAACCTGTACACACACCTGCCAGTGAACCCCTGCTTGAATATCGGTCTCGGATGCCCCCGCTTTGAATCATACGCAGTATTAACCATTACGCTGTGCGTAGCATAAGACTTCGCATCCGGCTTCTCAGCAAGATAACGCGCAAACTCGTCCCGTGGAACGCTCATCTTAAGCTCCTCCGGGCAGGCATGGTTCCACTTCGAAAGAAGCGAATTAAAGACCGCAACCCGGTGAGGAAACATCTCGGTCACGCTACTGTTCCCGTACTGGATACACGCAGGCGACATGAACACAAACTCTATCGCCCCGCCATCGTATCGCGAAACCTCTGCCATCAGCTCCTCAAACGTGAGTGTACTGCTCGTAACCTCTTCAATCCGCAGAGATCCCGCCTCAAGATCAATATCCGCGCCCTCAAGGATCAGCGGCTGGATCAATGACTGGAATATTTCAATCTCGGCTGGATCCGTGATCCCGATGTGGAACTGGTACGTCTGTCGCGAATGGAGCATCTTGTTCACGGGGCGCTTCGCCGCTCTGCCAAACGTTCCGGAAAGCCCGCTTACCGCAATCGCCCCAATCTCCGAATCGTGGACACGCTCACTCGCCCCCGGATTGGATGAGCGCATAACCGCGAGTAGTGCAGAGTAAAGCTGGTAACCGGTGCTGCTTGGCACCTCAAAATCGCTGGTTGGTCTGACCGTGAGCATCATCTGCTGCATGAATGTGTGAACGTGCTCACCCTATATAAATCTATCGTTATTCCGCAATACTTGCATTAAACTGAAATTAAAATGCTGTACTTGCACAAGTACGCATCAATACCCCTGCAACCGAGCCACCACCAATCACTCACCATCCCCGTACCTGTGCACTAATAGATTCCGAAGAACCTGACATCCGCGTCGGGTCGTGCAGACCATTAGCCACCCGGACCAACGGGCACATCGACAATGCTTTAACTCACCACAGACAATGTCACACTATGACGGACGTACAGATACCCCGGATTGTGGAAAAAGAAATCCATGCGTTGATCGAGACGAAATACTACCCCTCAATCTCAGAAGCTGTCAAAGATGCTTTCAGAGCATTATTCGCAACAAAACCAGCCCTTAAAATAATTTCAGCAGTATACCTATATTCAAATAATGAAGTTTCCATCTCAAAAGCAGCAGAGATTGCAGGAGTCAGTATCGAAGAGTTCAAGGAAATCCTGGCGAGTCGTGGTATGAAACGGGAAATATACCCGGATGAAAGAATCGATGAGAATGTGAGGATGATTCTGGAGCGAAGAGTTTGAGTATTCTTTTAGATACGGACGTGCTGTCTGCATTTGCAAAAATCAGCGGACTTGAGCTGCTAAATGAACTGTTCTCCGGTGAAGAGATACTGATCACCAATGGTGTCTATGAGGAACTAACGTACATAAAAGAATCCGGTTATGATTTCGCCGATCAAATTTTGGGTTTCGTCAGAAATACGCCGATGAATGAGGCGGAACTCGATAAGTATCATTCATTCCTGAAACGCACCAATCTGGGAAAGGGGGAATTGCAATGCATCGCGGTTTGCATCGTGCGGGGTCATCCATTCATCACAAACGACAGAAAGGCAAGGAATTTCGCCAGTGCAAAAGGCGTTATGACGTGGGACATACCTGATATATTGAAGGCGTTGTGGATGACCGGGATTAAAAGCAAAGAAGACGTTGCGAGTTTAATGGAGCTGCTGGAGCGGAAAGATCTGATGATTATCAAAAACAAAAATCAAATCCTCGGATATGCAACGGATTAAACGATCAGCTACACTTTCCACCCCTAAACCCCTCATCCCCTACCCTCGCAATAACGCAACATTTGCGCCGCCAAGCATTAATACCGCAAAAACCAAAAAGCACCACAAACCATGAAGACCTACATCTCGCCACTCGGCTTCGAGACCACACACATAATCTCGCTCATCGTGAAGCACGGAATCGAAAAAAACGACCGCATCATCCTCTTGCGCCCGAACGCACCCGATTCCCGTGCCGACCGTGCAGTCGAGGACATCAGGGACCTCACAGCGAAGGTCGATCGCACAATTACCGTTGACGTTGCGAAGATCGATCACCACGACTTCGGTGTGATGATTCTCAGGTTCATGGATCTGATCTCCTCAGCCACTCCGCCAGCCGTACCCACAGGTAAAGTCATCGTAAACCTCTCAGGCGGACCCCGCGAGATACTGGTTGCACTAACCGCTGCATCCATGGCACTTCCGGACTCGATCTACAAAACCACAAACTGGAGTGATATCGACCGTGAACTCTCAGAGATCGAACTGCCGCACATCACCCGCACGCTTGATAAAACAGAGCGGCAGATACTGGATGACGTCCTGAAACACGAGCCAACGACGATAACAGCGGTTGCAGGACGCATCGGAGCGTCCGAGAGCACAGTCTCCCGCCAGTCTGCGAAACTTGCGGGATTGCGCGGGATCGAAATCACGCCTGATGGCAGGAAGAAGCAGATCGCACTCACATTGAGCGGCAGAGTGCTGCTGAAATGCGCAACCTTTTTAACCGATGCTCGATCAAATGATTAAGTGTTGCCCACACGGGACAGTAGGGTAGCTTGGTCGATCCTCGAGCGTTTGGGACGCTTGGACCGCGGTTCAAATCCGCGCTGTCCCATCATCCGGCACATCACAGTGGTACATCACAGCAACGCGCTTCATAAAATGATCAAATCGGGGAGAAAGATGCAGGGTACAAGCCGTAAAACATTGGTTCTCTTCTGGTTTCTTCTTCTCGCGCTGATCGGCATCAGGATCCGAGCCGACGCAAGCGTACTGCCGCCGCTTCTGCTTGCTCTTGTGCTCCTGACAGGTGGCATCGATATCCCGATTGCGCACAAACGGATGCGAAAACCGGTCTACATCTGGGAGAGCGTGCATCTGCTCGAGGAGATATTTTCAGTCTCGCTTGAGAATTTTTTTGATGATAAGCGTTTTTTTGATACCGCGATCACTGTTAATCTTGGCGGATTCGTGATACCGCTCGTCTGCGCCTGCTATCTCGGCTTGACATATCCCGAGCTCGCAATGCTTGAGATCTGCATCGTTGTGATAGCGGTGACCCATATCATGGCTACATTTTATGGCGGGTTCGGGATCAAGATTCCGGATTACATCGGAGTCGTGCCACTTCTACTCGCGCTGTTGCTGGCGCCAGATGACGCTGCAATGGTCATGTTCGCTGCAGGCGTCTCCGGAGTCCTGATCGGGCTATGCACCGTGCTCGGCACGATCGATGCTGAGCGGGAGGGGTGCGCAAGGATCAGTCTTGGCGGCGCAGGGAGTTTTCATGCAGTCTATGTCATGATGCTGCTTGCGATGCTCCTGAATGTGGTGATGTAGGCTGCTGTAGGCGCGGAAAGGCTTTCGAGAGCGGGCGCACGAGAGCGCTTGTTGCAATCGTGAACGTGAGCATCACCTTGGATCACAGATGGCGAGATTGATTCCATGCTTACCCTCTCCAGACCAGAAGTTAAATACCAAAAGATATGTATTGGTATTCATGGTTACGAACACCAGCACCCAGATCAATCTGAGACTACCTGCAAATTTACAATCTGCTACTGAACAGTACGTGGAGAATTATGGATATCGAAACATCCAGGAACTGATTTTGGATGCCATCCGTGACAAGATCTTTCGCGAAAATATATTCGATGAAACATTCTCTCGAAAAGATATCGAATTGATCGAGACACTGCTGGAAGTGTCCATCGAAAAAGGCAAGATTAAGAATCATCATGATGTCATGAAGGCGTTGGAATGAAGTTTGAACTGGTGGCTACAGATTTTTTTGTTCAGCAGATTGAAGACATGGATCAAAAATCAAAGAAAATTATAAAAGATAAGATTGAATTGGTATTAACGAATCCATTTAGATTTAAAAGGCTTCACTCTAAAATTGTGCGTAATGTCTTTCGGGTTAGGCTGAATATCCAAAATAAAGAGACGAGACTTATTTATGCTGTTTTGCCACCGAATATCATTCTGGTTTGCCTGTTGGATCGTAAAGACGATTACAGAAGTCTGGAAAACTATTTGAAACGGATCTAATAGGGATAGATGGCACTTACATCCATTTGATTCCCATTTTCAGATCCGCAGATAAGTCCACGAACAAAACCGCCTCTCATTTCATATCCAGCTTAAAGAGCGCAGCAGTCGTCTCGAGGAAGTCAAGATCCTCCTCTGCCGCGGCATCACGCAGCGTCTTTGTCGGTTCTGCCAGCACCTTGTTGGTGATGGCGTGCGTGAGATCGTCGAGCACCTGACGTTCAAAATCCCCGAGTGTGTGCTTTGATGAGAGCCGGTTGACAGCACGTTCTCGTTCGCGGATTCTCAAGTCCTGTATCTGGCTGTACAGTGCTGCTATGAGTTTATCTGCACACTGGCGCTTGTACTGCAATTGAAGCAACTCATACTCCACTCCTATTATCTTTTCGACCCTTCCAACCTCTTGCATCCGTTTTTGAAGATTTCTATCACTGATCTCCTTGAGTCCATCGATGTTGTAGAGTTTTACATCCGGCAGATCAGATACGGTCTCTTCGATGTCCCGCGGGGTGGCGATATCGATCAGGAGCAGATCGCGATTATGGTTATTGTGATTCTCGCGGTTCTCCATGATCTGCCGCATCATCTCCGAGGTTATAACCGCATGAGGTGCCGATGTTGCGCTGATCACAACGTCTGAACCTGTGATGTACCTATCCATCTCGTAGTACCTGACTGCAAATCCATTCAACTCCTCTGCAAGTTCCTCTGCCCGCTCAAAGGTGCGGTTTGCGACATATATCGCAGAAACGTTCTTTTGAGCGAGTGCGTATGCGACGAGCGTTCCCATCGTGCCTGCGCCGATGATTATAACAGTTTTTCCCTCAAGCGTGCCAAGCACATCCTCTGCGAGATCGACTGCCGCCGATCCGATGGATACCGAGCCCTTGTTGATCCGCGTCTCTGACCGCACCCTCTTCCCGACGTGGATCGCCTTCTCAAAAGCGGTATCCAGCACCTTTCCTGTGACGCCTGCCTGCCGGGCGGTATGGTACAGTTCCTTGATCTGCCCGAGTATCTGATCCTCGCCAACGATCATCGATTCGAGCCCACATGCGACCCTCATCAGGTGTAACACCGACTCTTCGTGGTCGTTGAACTCGACGATCCGTTCCGGAACTCCCATCTTCTTTGCATAATCGAACAAGACCCTGCTACCCTTCTGCGAGACCACATACACCTCGACACGGTTGCATGTCATCAGCACGGCACACTCGAGCACCAGTTCATGCGAGTGCAGCCTGCGCAGCAGGTCCCCGACCGTGCCATGCCACGCATGTTCAATATCATCGATGCTCGCTTTCGTATGCGTGATGATCATGCTGGATATCTCAGTCATCGGATCACCTTTGTCGTAATCTTTTATCAACCTATCAACCGCCCATGCAAATCGATCTCACCGTTCTTGATGCGCGTGGACGAGATTGGCATCCCATCCTCTGCCAGAACAAAGGGCACCAGAACGATCTCGATTTCGGACATCCCGCGCTTCCTGCGGAGTTCGTTGATCTTTTCTGCAACCGGATGCGTCTCAGGAGAGACCACGATATAATCGAAAGATTCCTCAAGCGCGGTGCCATACGGATCATGCAGGGTTGCAATCTCTGGCGATATTCCGAACCGGTCGGCAACGTAGCGGTTCAGTTCGCGCTCCCTGACCCCATAATCCGCGACCGGCTGGACGCGCCTTCTCGCAAGATCGTCCGATGTCAATCCGATGACGACCTCGCCATCCCTACCAAGTTCGTACGCACGGCTGATGAGTGCTTCGTGCCCGTCATGGAGCGGATCAAACGTTCCTCCGACTGCTACTCGCGGCATGACTACCTTTTTGCAGAAGCTGATAGATTTAAGTTTCGCTTCCGGCAGGTGTTGACAGGACGTGTGGCGGGTGCGGTCGTGCTTCTAACATTCCGAGGCTGGCTGGCGCTGAAGCGATGATTGGGGGGATATAAGGCAGACAAACTAAGCGGTCTTGACTGAAATAAAAAAAAAGAGTGCGGGGATGCGAAAATCGCCCTCACTCTGCTGGCTCTACCGGGCAGTTATGCTCGTATGCATACAAAATCTGCGCGTAGTCGTCTGGCTTCTCGTAGTTACTCTCGTAACCGATCTTTGCAGTTTCCATCTCCTTATCGTCGATCAGTCCATTGTTGTCGTGATCGTACCGTCTTAAGACCAATTGATCAAGACCTTCGCAGCCTCCACTGGGGACTTCAAGACCTTGGCGATCACTGGTTTTTGGTGTGAACCCTTCTTCTGCATCAGCCGTCTTTGCTTCTTCAACTGTCGGCGTTACCGCAGGCGTCTCCGCAGGCGCTGGCGTTTCTGCCGGCGTTACCGCAGGCGTTTCTGCAGGTGTAGGCTCAACTTCGGCGGGCTTTTCGTCGCCGCCGACGCAGCCAGCGAATGCAACGACTAATACCAACATGGCGATTGCAACAATCCTAAGCATGGTTTTGCTCATAGCTTATATCCTCCTTAATGTTACTGTATTCTATCTTCTCCTCGTATTTATAATCTTTCCTTGAATTGGATTCCTAAATAATTGTAAACATCGTTCCTGTTGGCATTCCTGAGTTTTGCAATCCGGAAGGAATCCATCTTTGAGATCTTATCGAGGCACATCTGTTAACCTCCTGACGACGGTGCCGCTTGCATCATTCGCCAGACGTATTAATACTGTTTGGTGGCGGTCATAAATCTTTCGCATACGTCACCGGCTAAACCCATCACAGGTCATTCATCCACCACCGCGCTCTCGCCGCTGCCACCAGCCGCCCGCAGCCGATCCAGTAAAAACTCCCGGTCGAGGGACGCCATGAAATATCCTGCTCTCGGACCCGATTTCTTCCCAAGTAGGGCTGTGTAGATCGCCTGGAACATCTTGTTTGCCGAGATGCCGGATTCTTCGGAGACCGCGTACACGAGATCATGCAGGTCTTTGGCTGCCACACCCCCCTGAATGCGAGATGCAAGCGCCCCAAGCCCTGCTCTCTGCTCATCGGAGAGACTCTTCGCAGCATCAGGCAGCGTCTCCTGCACCTCGAATATGGCAGAGTCAGGCGCGTACGACACAAGCCAGTTCTTGACGTTTAATACACGCTGCCTCACAGACTCTTCGTCGTACCCACGGTATCCGCTCCGGTCGAGCACCTCATGAATGCCACTTAAGTCAGATGCGATCTGCACAGCGGTTACAAGGTGCGTAAAAGGGATATCTGATTTGAGGTACTCTTTCGTCATGGACAGTTCCCCTACCCTCCCGGTCGCACGGTCAAACTCGTCGATCAGATCGATAATGCGGGATGGATCGAAGTCTATGTGCTTCTCTGGCTTTGTCCGGATGATTAAGTACCTGAGCACCTCTGGTGGCATGACCTGCAACATATCCGCGATCGTTACCGTGACCCCGGTCGAGGACGACATCGCGCCCTTTCCCTTCAGGTGGATCCACTCATAGATGATCGGATACGGGGGCTCATAATCGTAGATCTCCCTCGATATCCGCGTCCCTGTGTCGTACGAGCCGCCCCTTGTCGCATGATCCTTGCCAAACGGCTCGATCGTGACGCCGAGAACGCGCCACCTGGAAGCCCAGTCAACCCTCCACGTCAGCTTTCCGTTCCCTTTCGCAGGCACCGTGCCAGAGTAGCCGCATTCGCAGGCATAATCAACGGTTCCTGCGGTTTCATCAGACCCTGAAACGGTTGTAGTCGTAATCCTTCCGCATTCCTCACATATAACATTGAAAGGACTCCACCCGGCAGGGATCTCCCTGTGTGACACCTCTTCGAGGATCGTAGCGATCCGGTCCCGGTTGGCAAGCGCGGTCATGGTGACGGGTACGAAATCCCCTCGCCCATAGAGTTCATGCGCGCGGTATATCGTGGGACTGATGTCCAGCCGCTCAAGCGATTCAAGGAACGGCGTCAGGTAATGCTCGGCATAGTTCGCGCAATCGCCGCAAGGGCAAGGCACGGCAGAAAGCGGTTTTCCGACATGCTCGCTATAATCATCAGAGAGAAACGGATAGACCTTACGAAGCGGATCTAAGGTATCTGCGATATAGATCAACTCTGCATCGATTCCTGCATCGCAGAGCGCGCGGTACGCCGCATCCGCGGTCACCACCTCGCGCATGTTTCCGATGTGAATCTCCCCTGAAGGGGTGATCCCTGTCGCGATGACGTGCTTCTTTGCAGCTACGTTATCTGCGATGACATCTGCCCAGTGTCTCGACTCGTCCATCTCACTTTATAGGCGAAATGGTGGTCAGTTTCAGATGCTGCACGCCCTTGAGCGCCATAAGACCCTCTGCCACCTTTTTGAGATCTTCCGCATCACCGTGCAGCGTGATGACCTCGAGACACGTCTTCGCATCCGCATGGAAATGCATCGAGGACTGGATCACGTCCAGATGCTGATGTTGGATGTCGGCAAGCGCATCGATAAGTCCGTGCTGCTCGTGGTTGTAAGTCAACGATATGACGCCAAGCCGGTCCCCCTTGACCTCGCTTGCCCATTCGTAGTACCTGATATAACTCCGGATTGCGTCCCGGATGCCCTCGGATCTCGACGAGTATCCCCGTTTCGTAAGTATTCCATCAAACCTTGTCAGCAGGTTATCCGGTAGCGACACTCCAATTCTCATCAATTCCTGTTCTGGTTCCATTCGATCATCCCTTATGGTATGCAGTACTGTGTTAAACAATGCCTCTCCTCCTGAGCATTAATAATACTATGTATCCCTTCATAAAGAATCTCATTATTATGTATATAATGATAACCTTTTTATAGGATGAGAACTAACCTAATTAACAGAAGGAAGTGAAAAATATGTCAGAATTACGAGATGCGGTTGCGGATGGCGCACGCAGAAGGATGGCACAGGCATCTGCCTTAGCTACGATCGGTAAGGTCGTGGCACCTATAGAGGTAGCTCCTGCTTCAGCGGTCAAAACCACTGGAATTTTCATCCTTGATCGCAATCTTGGCGGGGGTCTTCCGTCCGGATCGGTGGTATATCTCTCAGGAGATCCGGAATCGATGACAGAGATATTTTTACACCAGTTTACACAGACACGCAAGACGTATTACGTGGTTACCGGGCGGAGACCCAAGTACGTTGCACAGAACATACGGAGCATGGGGTACGATATATCAGAAATAACGTTCATCGATATATATAGTGAATATTATCTTACTGCCCAGGGTGAACTGGTCGATAACGTGGGCAACGAGTACGTGGACAACCAGATCGTAGATTTCATGGTATATAATCTACAAAATATTGAGACGGAAGAAGACTTTAGCGGTGCAAACATCCTATTTGACACATTCTCGTTCTTCTTAAATCTCAATGTCAATGTCGGGCAGATCAGGAAACACATGAACGTTATCTATGAGACAACCAAGGAACTCGACGGGATGACTTACCTGTACCTCACATTCCGCAGGTCACCATCTATTTTCGCATAATTTCTACTGTTGGCGTTTTTAGATATCCAAAAAATATTATTTTTATACTGTGGTGGCACAACCTGTCCAATTTCAATAGAGGATGCTTTACATGTTTATGTAATA
>CBDAFH010000161.1:0-2573 GCA_965195165.1 uncultured ANME-2 cluster archaeon
TACCAATGGAAACGAAATTCATCTTCTCAAACACCCTGGAATGGAACAACGGATATCAGGCGACCATATCTTTCGGCGACAAGGCAAGTTTTGAGTTTGCCACGCCGCCGGAATTCCGTGGTCCGGAAGGCTTTGTGAGCCCTGAAGAACTCTTTGTCGCATCTGCGAATGCGTGCGCCCTGACCACGTTCATCGCAAAGACAAAGAAAGCCGGCATCAACATCCTCTCCTACGAGTCAAGCGCAGAAGGGACGCTTGAAAAGGTGGAGGGGCAGATGATGTTCACGACGATCGTTGTGAAGCCTGCAATAAAGACGGATGGTGACAAGGGAACCGTGAAAGAGATCGTCGCAGAGGTCGAAAAAGGCGCACTCGTCTTAAATTCGATGAAGACCGATGTCACGATAGATGCGACAATCGAGTGACGAACTTCACGGATCACCCGCGCAGCCCTTCGAGGATCGCATCATATCTGGCAGCTATTCGCTCGATCACGTCAGCAGACGCATTGCTGTGCGTGGGAAACGTAATGTCCCCTGTACCGAGGTAATCCGGCGCAACCAGCACTCCTGCCTGTGATATCGTGAATCCGAGATCATTTAGGATGCGAGCTGCCATTTCTGACGCTGGCTTTACCTTGATATCCAGTTCCGCATCCAGTTTCCGTGATTTTTCACGATATCTCTCTTTCAATTCTTCCAGTTCCAGGACAACCTTCGAAACATCGTTCTTCCGGCCGTACCTGCCGATCGCTTTTACCGATTCGAGCAGGTCATCGAAGGTGGCAGATGCGATCTCGACAATATCTCCTGAAAAATTCCCGCGTACCTTGTCTGTATACCCTTTTGAGATCACAAGCACCTGAATATCACCAAACAAAGCAAGATCCTCGGCAGACGGGTTGTATGCACCGACTACAACATGTGGAATCCCGCACCTCCGCAAAAGCGACCCGTACATCGGGGTAACTCCGATCCGTGCCTCCATCCTCGACTTAAGCGCATTCCGGATAGCTTCCGGGTCGCTCGAATCCAGGCCGAAGTACTCTGCAAATCTATGCGTCGTCGTAAGGAGTTTTGTATGCCCTGTTGGAACCGACCCGATCAGTTCCATCCCGAGCAAGTCATGCACATGCGAATAAGCCGAGTTCCCGCGAATCCTCACGAGATCCGACTGCGTTACTGGCTGGTGGTATGCGATCACCGATAATGTACGGAGCACAGGCGCAGGAAGTTCCTTAGGCGCGAACGACCGTACATATTCGACGTATTCGGGCACGACCTGCATCAGGTACTCTGCATTTCTCGATTTTATGATCTCGATTCCGGATTCCCGTTCCCTGTACTCTTCGACCAATCCGTCTGCTATCAGGGATGTTTCGTCCTCTGGTTTATCGATCAGGTCGCTTAACCGGGTTATATCAACTGCACCGCCCGCAGCAAACAGCGCGGCTTCGATGATCTCTTTTTCGTTCTTCACTTAAGGTTCAGATTCGATCGGATGCATCTTATCTCTTTTCGTGGGAGAAGTGGTTTCGGCTTGTGGTGTTGCTGAAAAGAGGTAGTATCGATTTTTGGTCTGCCAATAAAAAAAGCGCAGTTTATATCGATTTAAAGCATCGTAGACACCAGGGTGCTGGTGCCTCAATCGACCACATCGCTCCGCAGATGCCCCCCTCGCTCTACGACCTTATCTGGCCATACCCTGACACCCGAGAGGATCGCACCCTCAGAAACAACCACTCTCCTACCGAGCACAGTCCCGGTCTCGAGCGAACAATTCTCGTGCACGTGGCAATCGTTGTCGATGATGGAACTGAAGATGAGCGATTCCCTGCCGATCCAGACGTTGTCATAGATATGCGAGGTCAGGATGTGCGCATCATCCTCAATCGTGCAGTTCGATCCGATCGTTGTGTACGGACCGATCAGCACCCGCGCCCCAAGCGTTGTATTCTCGCCGATCACAACCGGGCCAACGAGCATGGACGATTCCGCGATATCAGAACCAGCCCCAATCATCACAGGATCCCGGATCCGTGGTGTGGGGATTCTTGCGCTGCCAGATATCTGATCGAGTTTCCATTTACAGGCGTTCCGGTACATCTCGTGATTGCCGATGTCAGTCCATCTGCCCTGCACGAGAAAGCCATCGATCTCCTTTCCAGCATCGAGCAGGGCGGGAAAGACATTCTTTGCAAAGTCATACATCTCGCCGCCCGGGATCCAGTCCAGAATCTCGGGGTCGCAGACATAGATCCCGGTATTTACGAGATTGCTGAATGCCTCTCCGGGTTCTGGCTTTTCAAGGAACCTGTGGATCACGCCATCCGCATCCATGTCGCATACCCCGTACTCGAAAGGATTGTCGATGCAGACCAGCCCGATTGTGACTATGGCATCGTTAGTCTCGTGGAACCGGCACATCTCACGAAGCTGCAGGTCAAGGACATGATCGCCGCCAACGACCATGAACGTGTCATCTTCGAGGTGCGATCTGGGATCGGAAGAGCACACGTCTGAACTCCAGTCACATGTCAGAATCTCGTATGCCGTCTTCTGCTTGAAAAAAAA
>CBDAFH010000162.1:0-8432 GCA_965195165.1 uncultured ANME-2 cluster archaeon
CCGTAATAATAGTACTCCCGGTCCCGATGGTAGCATCTCGACTCCAGTGCATCAGCGAGTTCATCCGCTCTCCGAAATGATCTGCGCAGCAGCGGGACGATTAGCGCGACAAACCCCCATAGTCCGGCAGGTTTACATCCTCTCGCTGCCTGCGCTCTTGCAATCGTCTCTTTATCCCGCATCAGTCCGGGGATGAGCGCCATCGCTACGCCAACCATGAATGCCAGTTCCCTGCCAAAACCACCAAGCGGCTTCATGAGGGCGACGAGAGCAGTCTTTAACTCCGATTGTGAGGTCGTGTGGAGCAGTACTGTGGTGAAGAGTATCAGGAGAACGAACCTTGCGACCGGAATCGCGGCAGCAACGACACCGCTTCCCTGTAGAAGCAGATGGGTCAGGAATATCAGGGCAAAGAATACCGCCATCGGCCGAAGTCCCTTTACGAGACTTGAGGCAGGGATGCCTGCGACGCGTATCAGCAAGACTGCAACGATCGATAGCAGCCAGAGCCCCAGCGGATCTGCCAGATACACGAGAATGCCGGTTCCGGCAGTCAGCAGCAACTTCGTCCGCGCCTCGATCCTGTGGAGGTACGAATTCCCTTTCCGGTATGTGGCAAACATCGCGCTCACATCCGGTCCCGATACATGGCGTTCGTGCCCTCAAACGTCAAATTTCCAGCGTCCAGCACCGCGATCCGATCTGCGATCCCGAGAACCTCCCTGATCCGGTGGGAGATATAGATGACGGTTGCGCCGCGGTCAGCCCCCTCACCGCCTGCCATCCGCCTGATGGCATCCAGAACCCGTATCCTCGATCTCTGGTCGAGTCCCGCGGTGGGCTCGTCGAGGATCACGTATCCGGGCTTCATGGCGATCGAGACTGCGAAAGCAGCGAGTCTCTGCTCTCCTGAACTGAGCTGGAACGGCGACTCTCCAAGGATACTCCTGTCAAGACCGACCTCATCCATCGCAGAGAGAACCCTCTGCTCTACCGCACTTTCTGGCAAGCCCGCCTTCGAAAGTCCGAGAGCCACCGCCTCCCGGACAGTCCTCTCGAAGAAGAACTCTTCAGGATGCTGGAAAAGAATTCTCACGTTCCCGCCAGGTTCCGGGGGCCTTCCATCGATTGTGATACCGCCGGAAGTGGGCGCGTCAAGTCCCGCGATGAGGCAGGCAAGCGTTGACTTCCCCGAACCGATCCCGCCGACGATGCCTGTGATCCCGCCCTTTCCGATGGCGAGACTGACACCCTTAAGCGCAGGAACCGCCCATTCCGTGCCCGGACTATATGTGTGGGACAGGTGCCGTATCTCAATCCCGCAACCCTCTTGGAAAATTCCTGATCCGGAATCGGTTCTCTGGTCTCTAAATTCTTCGCCTCCTTTTCCCTTTTTTTGTTGTGGTCGAATTGATCCCACACAAGCGGTAAAAGCCACCGGATTTAACCACAGAGGACACAGAGAGCGCAGAGTTTTTAAACCGACCCTCTGTGTCCCTCTGTGGTTGTATCCCCTACCGATGTTGTTTATGTCAATCGCGTTGTTATGCATCCAGCTGACCATTGCACTTTTTCCTTTTTTTACTTCGTTTGTTTCGTTTGCGTTAGAATCTGATGGTATGGCGATCTCACTGGAAAAACCGACGGTGCCCGATATCCTGCCATCCGAGATCGCAATCACCCTGTGACAGTTGCCGAGATCCTCCGGGTTATGCGTGATCTGTATGATCGAGGTGCCGCGGCGGTTCAGCTCAGATATCCTCAGAAGCACGTTTTTCCGGTTGCCAGCATCCAGCATCGAGAGCGCCTCGTCAAAAACGATACATGCAGGCTCCATCGCCATGACCGCGGCGATATTCACCAGTTGCTTCTGACCGCCGCTTAAAAGACTGATATTTCGGTTGCGAAGTTCCTTTATTCCAAGCATCCCCAGATATCCCTCAATCCGGCGGTCGATCTCGGATGCGGGAACCCGGATGTTCTCAAGCCCGAAGACAATGTCCTCTTCTACTGTTTCGCCGACCGCCTGCGCATCCGGGTTCTGGAACACGATGCCCACAGACCGCCTGATCGCAAGCAAGCTCTCGCGGTCGCTCGTGGACGCCCCGCCCACCGTGACCCGCCCCTCTTGTGGCAGCAGCAGGCCGTTTAAGAGTTTTACAAGCGTCGTCTTCCCGGATCCATTGTCCCCTGTGACGCCAAGATACTCACCCCTTCTGATACGGAGGTTTACATCCCTTAAAACCGGTCTTCCCGGGTACGAGAAGTTTATGTCTGCAAGTTCAATCACCTGATCACCGGACCTGCCAGTCTTGATACGATCAACGCGGCAACCAGTTTGATAAAGTCCCCTGGGAGGAATGGAAGAACGCCGATCACAACTGATTGCGGGACAGACAACCCCGCGACAACGGATAATTGGAAGGCTCCCAGGAGATAGATCGCTGCAAGACCCGCGATCATAGCGCCGATCGCGGCAAACGTACTTTTGCCAAACGTTTCGGTGACCAATCCTGTGACGAATGCAGCAGGGATAAATCCGATGAGATATCCACCTGTCGGTCCAAGAATGACTCCGATTCCCGACAAACCGCCTGAAAAGACCGGGAAACCGATGATCCCGAGCATCACATACACGATCATGCTCATCCCTGCCCACTTGCTTCCAAGCAGCAGCCCTGCAAGCAGCACAAAGAAGACCTGGAGAGTGATCGGCACAGGGCTTGCCGGGATCGGGACTCTTATGAACGCGCCGATCGCGGTCATGGCTGCAAACATGGATGCATAAATCATCAGTCTTACGCTGGTCTGCTCGTACATGGTATCGATCCGGTTGTTAACCTGTTCTATGGTGGTGGTTGACAGCAGTATTAAGGTTTACGGATCGACGCGGCGGTCGCGGCTTATGGCGACCGGTGCAGACATAAATCGTTGTGCATCGGCTCGAGTAACTTGTGAATAGGCTCGGCGTAACCTATGTCACTGGCCGCGTTGCCACAGTGGATTAGATGCCGGCTCTGACCGGCACACCATCATGTTTTAATAGCATCATGCCAAAGTTAATTTTAACATCCGTTTAGTAACATACCAATCGGAGGTAACAACAAGACAATGAGCTCAGAAATGTGCATCGTATGCGGACTTCCCCAGGAGCTATGCATCTGCGAGGAAGTAGCAAAGGAACAGCAATGGATCACGATCAAGGTGAAGCGGCGCAGATATGGAAAAGAGGTTACGGTCGTCGATGGGATCGACTCGCATGAGATCGATTTGCACGAACTCTCGACCTACCTGAAATCCAGATTTGCATGTGGTGGGACTGTGAAAAACGAGACCATAGAACTACAGGGCAACCACAAAGACCGCATAAAGGACATATTGATAGACAGAGGGTTTTCAGCCAGTCAGATAAAAACATAACTGCCCAAAATGAAGCGAATCTATCTGGACCACGCTGCCACCACCGCGGTGGATCGCGAGGTCGTGCAGACGATGATGCCCTATTTCACAGAGACGTATGGCAACGCATCAAGTCTGCACTCGTTTGGCAGGGATGCCAGAAACGCGCTCAATGCTGGAAGGCAGACAGTTGCGGACGCGCTGGGCGCACACGCGAACGAGATCATTTTCACATCGGGCGGCACCGAATCCGATAATCTTGCACTGAAAGGAGTCGGGAAGGGGCATATCATCACCAGTTCAGTCGAGCACCCCGCGATACTAAGCACATGCAGGTACTTGGAGGCGCATGGTCGTGAGGTCACGTACGTGCCAGTCGATTCAGAGGGCATGGTCGATCCGGGCGACGTTGAATCCGCGATCACCGGTGACACGACATTGATCTCGGTGATGCATGCGAACAACGAGATCGGAACGATCCAGCCAGTTAGCGAGATTGGTTCCATCGCAAAGGATCACGGAATTCTGTTCCATACCGATGCGGTTCAGTCGTTTGGTAAAACAGAGATCGATGTGCAGAAGATGAATATCGACCTCTTATCAATCTCCTCGCACAAGATCTACGGACCGAAAGGGGTTGGCGCTCTCTACATCAGGAAAGGCGTCAAGATCGAACCTCTGATGCACGGGGGCGGACACGAGATGGGCATGCGCGCAAGTACCGAGAACATTCCCGGAATCGTTGGCTTTGCAAAGGCGGTATCACTTGCCGTCGAGCGGTTCGAATCGGATACCAGACACCTGACAGGGCTTAGGGATATGCTGATTACAGGCGTGATGGATTCCATCGATGACGTAACCTTAAACGGCCATCCGACAGAGCGACTCCCGAACAATGCGAATCTCCGGTTTGCGTTTGTGGAGGGCGAATCGCTCCTGATGCATCTCGATATGAAGGGGATTGCGGTATCCACCGGATCTGCGTGCTCTTCGGCATCACTTAACCCGTCGCATGTGCTGCTTGCGCTCGGACTTGCTCCAGAGGATATTCACGGATCGATCCGGTTCACGCTTGGTAGGGAGAACACCCAAAGCGAGATCAGATATGTGCTCGAAGTGCTGCCAGAGATCGTCGGCAAACTGCGTGCCATGTCGCCGCTTGCAGGGAGGTAATAAGAGAATGGACTACAGCGAGAAGGTGCTGGATCATTTCGCAAATCCGCGAAACATCGGCGAGATCTCCGATGCCGACGGGGTCGGGACTGTGGGCAATCCAATCTGCGGCGACATGACCACGGTTTACATCAGGGTCGCGAATGACAGGATCACTGAGATCAAGTTCAAGACCTTCGGATGCGCCGCGGCGATCGCAACAGCGAGCATGGCGACTGAACTTGCGCTCGGAATGACGCTTGATGAGGCGCTTGCCATGAGCCGGAACGATGTTGCTGATGCGCTCGACGGGCTACCTACTGTGAAGATGCACTGCTCGAATCTTGCTGCTGATGCGTTACATGCCGCGATCGAGGAGTATCTGGCAAAGTCGTGATCATGCACAAAGTCATCGACGACATACTGACCTCCACCCGGCGCAGGGTTGCGGATCTCCATGCCGCATACACAGATGCACCGAAAAAGATCGAGCACCGGGACATTATACCGCTGATACGGCTGCGAAAGTGTGAGAACCGGATCCCGGTGATTGCGGAAGTGAAACCCGGCTCTCCAACCACCGACAAGCGCGAAATAACTCCTGATGATGCCGCAAGGATTGCGCAGGAGATGGAGGCAGCAGGTGCTGTTGCGATCTCGGTTCTGACCGAGCCTGCGTTCTTTGGTGGCAGCATGGAGAATCTTTCTGCGGTTCGAAGAGCAGTCAGTATCCCGGTCCTGAGAAAAGATTTCATAATCGATGAGAAACAGATATACGAAACTGAGAGTGATTTGATTCTATTGATCACTGGCATACTTGGGAACAATCTCGAACAGTTCGTCGATCTTGCTATTACGCGTGGAATAGAGCCGCTTGTTGAGGTACACGACAAATCCGAGCTTTCTGGTGCACTGAACACAGAAACAAGGATCATAGGCGTGAACAACAGAAACTTAAATACATTGACTGTAGATTTATCAACATCAGAGCATCTGGTTCCGTTGATACCTGCCGACAGAATCATCATCAGTGAAAGCGGGACCCGGGGTCCTCCGGATGCTGTGCGTATGATCCGGGCAGGCGCTGATGCGATCCTTGTCGGGACTGCGGTCATGGACGCTCCGTATGACCTGACAAAGGGGCTGGTCGACGCGCTCTGACGCGGGGATTTGGATTGGTGATTTATCATGCAACAGAAAGGAAAGATGCCGGAACTTAACCGCGTCACGGATTACATCTGGGACATTCCGATCGATTACATGGAGAAGATGCGGGTGCCCGGCAGATTATTCCTGTCCCCTACTCTGCTCAAGGGGCTTGAGAGCAGCACCCTGAATCAGACCGCGAACGTCGCAACCCTGCCCGGCATCCAGAAGTATTCGATGGCGATGCCGGATGCCCACCCTGGATACGGATTTCCGATCGGAGGTGTTGCTGCATTCGATTCGGAGGAGGGTGTGATCAGCCCGGGTGGGGTCGGATTCGATATCAACTGCGGCGTCCGCGTCATCCGCACAAACCTGACCGAAAACGATGTCCGCCCGAAGATCCGGAAGTTAGTAGATGCGCTCTTTCGAAGCGTCCCGTCAGGCGTCGGCGCAAAGAGCAAACTGAAGGTGTCGGATTCCGAGTTACGAAGTGTATTCGAGGATGGTGCGGGATGGGCGGTCGAGCAGGGCTACGGCGTCAGTGAGGATCTCGAGCACTGCGAGGAGAACGGCGGGATTAAGCTTCCCGGAGAACTCAAGGTGAGTGATAAGGTGATGAAACGGGGGCGACCGCAACTCGGGACGCTCGGAAGCGGGAATCACTTTCTTGAGGTGCAGTGCGTCCGCGAAATCTATGATTCAGAGATTGCAGATGCGTTTGGCATCCACAAGGGCGACATTACTATCATGATCCACTGCGGTTCAAGGGGTGCAGGACACCAGATCTGCACAGAACACCTGCGGGTGCTCGAAAAGGCTGCGCGGAAGTACGAAATCGAACTCGTGGACCGGCAGCTTGCATGTGCACCTGTGCAGTCGGGGGAGGGGCAGGAATACTTCGCCGCGATGTGCGCAGGCGCAAACTACGCATGGGCGAACCGGCAGGTGATCACTCAACAAGTTCGGGAGACGTTCCACCAGTTCTTCGGAAGCGATATCGAGATGGATCTCGTCTACGATGTGGCGCACAACGTCGCAAAACTCGAAGAGCACACAATCGATGGCAAGCCCAAGATGGTGTATGTGCACAGGAAGGGTGCGACCCGGGCGTTTCCGCCAGGGCATCCCGACGTTCCGAAGGCGTACCGGAACGTCGGGCAGCCGGTGCTGATCCCGGGAAGCATGGGCACGCCTTCATACATCCTCTGCGGCATGGAGCGTGCGATGGAGCTTACGTTCGGGAGCGCATGTCACGGCGCAGGAAGGGTCGGGAGCAGGAAGGCGGCAATACGGAAGTATAATGGGGCGCAGATCGAGAAGGAACTTCTCGCGAAAGGAATCACTGTGAAAGCGACGCATCCAAGCGTGCTTGCAGAGGAGGCGCCCGCGGTCTACAAGTCAAGTGCTGACGTTGTTGATGTCGTGCATCAGTTAGGGGTTGCGTGCAAGGTCGCGCAGGTCGTGCCGATCGGGGTTGCGAAGGGGTAGAGTTGCACGAAATTGTAGAACCTGACACCTACAAGGCTACAGCACATCCATAAACTCATCCGGAGTTACTTTTGCCTGCCGCAGAATGCCATGCAGCGTACCAATCTTCAACTCGCGGTGAAGGGGGATTACACACCCGACAGCGCCTTCGGAGGTCTCCTTTTTGAGTATTACATGGCTTCCGCGCTGTCTAACCTTCTTGAATCCAAGCCTTTGCAACGCACGAATAGCTTCCGGCCCGGTTACCTTACGCAGTCTGCGCATGAGCGGTAACCTCGAAAGTAGTCATCAGAGGTCTCTGGGTTTCTGATAAAGGAAACTCCTCGAGATAAAGTTCAGTGGCTTCTATGAGGTTGGCAATCGCCTCCTCGATCGCATATCCCTGACTGACTGTGCCGACTTCCGGACATTCCGCGACGTACATATCCTCTTCCCTGTGCAGTATTGCAGTAAATGTTCTTGTTGTCATCTCGTGTCTCCGGGTGGTGGTTGCTATAATATAACTTTAAAAGTCTCTACGTGGAGTTACAAACCACCTATCCATCATTGGTATCCGATGTCTTGCTACTATTTGGGTTCTGTTTGCTGGTCACAACACCAGTCAAAATCCGACTTGAGCCATTTTGATTCGAGAGGACTTGCGGAATCTCTGGTGGAAGCGCCCCCGCTCCAATATGGTCATTGCCACGTTCAAGGACTTGCGGAGTCTCTGGTGAAACCATTCCACTGCTACCCTTTAGATCGCCTTTTTTTATATCATTATCTGACATTTTTATTACCTCCTATTATGTAATATTTATTGAAACGAACATGATTGTGCCTATCACTGCTAATATGAAAAAGATCGCCGCAAAGATATTAAGTCCTCCGGTAATTTGTGAAAATATATTTTTCTTAGTCCGCGCATCAGAATCTTTCTTCAGAAAGTATGCATCGATCAATTTCAATTGTTCCCCGTATGCACTTTGGCTTGCCAAGAATGATATGAGTGTGCAAGTGATAGACAACGCAAAAAGAACCCACGATACGATAAGAAAACAATAATTAGTAATCTGCTCAAGCGGTAGAATATCCCTCAGAAAAATGATGGATACGCCCAATCCACCACTGGACAAAGTTAAAATTGCCTTATCAAACTGTTGGTAACTCTGCTGTTGCGCATCAATCAATAACTTGCGTTCTTTATGGTAATTTTCAGTGTCGTCGTCGCTCATGCTTTTCCAAACATGACTTTAAAACTATAT
>CBDAFH010000163.1:0-19939 GCA_965195165.1 uncultured ANME-2 cluster archaeon
TTAATGATACGGCGACCACCGAGATCTACACTCTTTCCCTACACGACGCTCTTCCGATCTGTTTCAAGCCGAGAGTAGATCCCTCGTTAAAGCAACTCTGCACGT
Organism: uncultured ANME-2 cluster archaeon; assembly: GCA_965195165.1. Taxonomy (GTDB): domain Archaea; phylum Halobacteriota; class Methanosarcinia; order Methanosarcinales; family Methanogasteraceae; genus Methanogaster_A. Next base: position 106 of record CBDAFH010000163.1, read on the forward strand.
GAACAGCGAGCAGGTTATCCCTTCAGAAGCCAAGAGTCTGTTGAACAGTGGCAAGCTTTCGGTAAAACAGATGCCGAAAGGTAGATTCTATGAGCTATATCAAGATTACGTTTGTAGTTGTGTGTTACGAGTTGCAAGAGAGTTGTTTGCACTACTGCCCATCGAAATAGTGATAGTCAATGCTATGGGGAGTATCTTGAACACTCAGACTGGCTATATGGAAGAACAACCCATTCTCTCTGTAGCAATCCCGCGAAAGACACTTGAAGGACTAAACTTTGAAATGATAGACCCTTCAGATTCGATGAACAACTTTGTCCATCGGATGACGTTCAGAAAAACGAAAGGCTTTAGTGCCGTTGAAGCCCTCATAGCTTCAGATTTGCAGACAGCGACACACCCTATTTTGTGATACATTCATATCGGTTTAAGCCACCAGAGATGACGTGTGTGCGACTCAAAAATATCGATGCGATCAGCACACATAGGTTTGCGTGATGACTATGCTCTGTGGATCAATCAATAACATCAAGCGTACTGTCACCAATCTCAATGCTCAGTGAGCACGCCCTTCGTGCTTGGAACATCAGACCGCTCGACCTTGGCAGCCCTTGCAAGCGCAATTCCGAACGCCTTGAAGATCGCCTCGATTACGTGGTGGTCGTTTTCGCCGCTTGCTGAGATGTGCGCGTTGATGCCGGCACTCGTGGTCAGCGAGTGGAAGAAGTGCGGCACCATCTGGGTCGTGAGATCGCCGACCATGTCTGAAGAGAACCCGGCATCGAAGACCAGGTAACTCCTCCCGCTAAGGTCGAGGATCACGCTTGCACTTGCTTCGTCCATCGGCACCCTGACATCGGCAAACCGCTCAATCCCTCTGTGATCGCCGAGCGCCTGTGCTATCGCCTGCCCGAGCACGATGCCGACATCCTCGACCAGGTGGTGATCGCCGAGTTCGGTATCTCCTGCCGCGCTGATTGTGAGATCGAACAACCCGTGCCTCGCAAACGAGTCCAGCACATGGTCGAGAAAGGCAACGCCTGTGTCGATCTCTGATCTGCCGGTTCCCTCGATCACAAACGTCAGGTCGATCTCTGTTTCGTTTGTCTTTCGGTTGATGGTCGCTTTTCGCATGGCTGTTTATCGATATAATCTGCCTGTAATCTCTTTTATGCTGGCTCTGGTTTCATTGGTCATGGCATCCAGTTTGCGATCCACACTCTCCTCCATGCCCTGAATATTGATCCGCAAGGATCGCTCCTTCGCCTCGATCTCGGATTCGATCCTCCTGAGCCGCGCATCGGCGTTCAGAATCATCGCGGCGAGCGCAGCTACCAACACCATCGCAGAGACATAGATCACAGGATTCTGGTTATCCAAATAATCGAGCCACTCATACGTCAGCACAAATGCTGATACGACCATCAACGCTGCATATATCGTGTCTTTTGTATCCATTCCTGCACAACCTCCTGGTGGTTGATGTATTATCGTTCACACACATTTATAAATCTTGACATAAAATCCGGGATGTGCTTGGCGCGATCTCGGTGTTTGGTCTGGGATACGCCAGTGTTTACGGTCAGGAAATATCCCAAAAATCGTCCCTACACCGCCGCTACATGCATCCGTGTCTCTTCCTGCCCGCGCCACTCCGTATCTGTCGCAGTCCTGATCAGGATCTTGTGCGCAGCGATCTCTGCCTTCCTTTTCGCATCGAACGCGTCTGCGCCCATGGCAAGCGAGATCCCCATCCGCTCTTCAACGATCCATCCGCTGTGGTACGCAAGCGGCTTTCCAAAGAGCTGGATGTTTGCGCCCGGCACAGACAGCGCATCGAAGAGACCTTTGTACATTGGATCGAACCCCTGGGCTGGCGAGATGATCACATGTGATGCCGCGGGCATCAGTGGGTCGAAGAGCCGATAACCATCCTCGATCCTTGCTGGAACCGGAAGCCCTGTGATCGCACGAACATGCAAGCCACCCTCATTAAAGCCCTGCGGATGCGAGATATACGTAACCATGCCCGTATCGTGCGGACGTGGAGCACATTCGTTGCCATAGACCTCAACTTTACCATCCCTGACACGGACGAAGAGTTCGCATCCGAAGACCCCGACTCCACCCAGTTTGTCGGTGATCCTCTGTGCTGCATCGCAAATCTTCCTTTCCGCCTCTTTCGCAAGCTCGGGGTCTTTTCTGGCAGACTTTCCAATATCATCCACGTCGTACGGAAGATACTCCTCGATATTCGGACTCTGCCACGATGAGTGGTAATCGCCATCGATCTGGTAGTGCCCGACCGGTTTTGGGAAGGTGGTGACGATGTTACCGTCCTCGTCCAGATGCCGCACAGCAAGTTCTGTTACCTCGGTATTAAACGGGATGTACTCCTCGATGATCGCACGTTCGCCTGATCCGCGGGTCTCGTATCTGGCAGCGTTCATCGCTGCTTCAATGTCATCGCGGCTCTCGATGAAGTACGAGCCCTTGCCGCTGCTGGACATGATCGCCTTACTGAAGCATGGATACCCTATCTTCTCGACAGCGTCTGTAAACTCGGATAGATCGTCTGTACGGGTGTACGCGTACGCGCCTGTTTTAACGCCTGATGCAACGATTAACTCCCTGATGCGCTCACGGTTCATCGCCGCATGAGTTGCCGCTGCGTTCGGCGTGACCAGATACCCGTCCTCCTCGAACTCGAAGAGAACATCGAGGTCGATCGCCTCGATCTCGGGTATGATAACGTCAGGTCGTTCCCGATCCACGATCGAACGCATCGCATTCGCATCCATCATGTTGACGGTGTACGACTTGTGCGCGACCTGTTGTGCTGGCGCCCGTTCGTACCGATCCACAGCGACGACTTCCATGCCGAGGCGCTGCGCCTCTATCGCGATCTCTTTTCCGAGTTCGCCTGCGCCGAAGAGGAGGAGCTTAAGCGACCTCTCTTCGAGCGGGGCTGCGAGAATCTCAAGTTGTTTCATGGTATCCTACTCCGGTACGGTGTTATGTGCAGCAAGGTATTTATCAGTATTTAAGATGTGATTCATGTTACGGCGCTTGCAATGTCCAACATTCGTTTTTTAGCGTCTTTATCGGAGTAGTTGATCTGGAGCCCGGACTTATGATCTTCCACGTTATAAAGAGATATGCGAGCGGGAGTGGGGGGTTTGAGGGGGGTATAGTGTGGGGTAGTGTGGTAAAAAAAGAGTTTTTTTTCAAAAACCCGCTCGCATATATGTTATATTGCATTGTGATGTTATTTAAACCTTACGGTTCAACAGGATATTCTACATAATCCTGACATATTCACAGCCAACATTGCCATGCACAGACCTACCACCATTAGACTGTAGTCGTAGTCAAAACTGAAGCAATCGAAAGTGGAGAACTTGTAAGAAGGATATGCGAGCGGGAGTGTGGAGGTTGAGGGGTGTGTGGTTAGTAGTTAAAAGAGTTTTTTTTTCAAAACCCCGCTCGCATATATGTTATATTGTGTTGTGATACTATTTAAACCTTACGGTTCAACAGGATATTATACATAATCCTGACATATTCACAGCCAACATTGCCATGCGCAGACCTACCACTCATTAGATCGTAGTCGTAGTCAAAAACCGAATAACTTGTTAGGGGAATATGCGAGCGGGAGTGTGGGAAGTGGGGAGTGGGGGTTAGTGTGGTTAAAAATAGTTTTTAGAAACCCGCTCGCATGGTACACCACTACTACCTGATGCTATATAAACCTTGTGGCGATGTGCGGCTATCACGCCATACCACTTCACGCGACATCCGCATAGAGGTGGATAGGTCACCGTTTCACCGCTTCGCCGCAAGCGCATGTAGCGGAAAGAGACTGAGCGCGCCCACAACAACTCCCGCGATTCCGAAGAGTGTGACATAATCGGCATACCAGAGAATTCCTACCGCAAATACTGGAAGTGCGGCAAATCCGGCATAAGTGCATGTATTAAATACCCCCATCGCCACGCCACGATCAGAACCGAGCGATGCAACCCCTGCGACAAGCCCGACCATCGCAAACCCGGATCCGGCGCCCATGATGGTAAGCCCGATCGGATGGCACAAGGTCGCCACAATACCGATTCCTGTTATCAGCGCACCTGCCCGGATCAGCCAGCGTTCAGTGGTACGCGCACGACCTCCGATGAGCGAGGTTACCATCGCTCCAAAATAGACTCCGGAAAGCGCAAGCCCCAGAGAAGACGGCGTTAAATCTGTGAAAGATGGGAAATAAGCAACAAGAACCCCTGTCGCACCAAATAAGACGAAGGCGATCACCCATATCTGTAGATACCGCGCATCGGAAAGGATCGCAAATATCCCTGAAATCCTCTGCGGTGCAGGTGGGATATTCGGATCATCGGAGTCCCTTTTCAGCGAAATCGCAAGCACCAGTGCAGGGATGGCGAGCAAGACAAACACTACTATTCCGCTTTTCGGATGGTAATACTTAAGTGCGGCAGCGGCTGCAACACCGAGAGCAAGCCCGATATTGATCAGAAAAGTAAACTCTCCTATGTACTGCCTTCGATTCTTAAATTTCGTGAGCATCGAGAACGCTGACGGAAAGAAAGCCCCGCAGGCGCACCCTTCGACAAAACGCGCAGACACTATGATTTGGGAGGAGTCGGATAAGAAGATCAGGAATCCGGATATGATTGTCAGAACGATACTGAGCAGGATAAACCGCGTATTTCCGTACCGGTCCGCAAGCATCCCGAGTGGGATCATCGAGACGAGTGCGCCTGCAAAGTACGCGGAGAAGATCGTGCTCTGCACAAATGTTTCATCAGAGAGATCCGGGAGAATCGGCACGACCGCATCCGAGAGCCCCATGATCACAAAGACCGAGAGATAGAGACATGCACGTATCCGGTTCATGATTCAGATATCGGGATCGGATGGTTGTAAAGTTGTTGGGCAGAGACTCATGGTCGTTTCAACCGGCAACTGATTCGCAACGACTAAAAAACAAAAAAGGATGGGTTTTGACACCCATCACTCAGGAAGCGGAGGCGTTCTGGGTCCGCCAGATGCCATGCCAGGCATCTCATCAGGCAGCTCGCCACCCATTTCGCCAAGCGCTGTGAGATCAACCATCTCCGAGCCGGCAGGGAGGTCAAACATATCGTCCGGGATATTCGTATCCACATCAAACTCGATGACCTCGTAGCGCACGCTCTCGGATTTACCCTCGTATGTACATGCCCAGTCGAGCAGCAGCGTGGACCCGGTCTGCTTGTCCACGATCAGATCAGCTCTTTCCATGTCAATATCTTCGCGGCCAAGTGCTCCGGCAGGTTGCCACACCTTGCCGTAGTCCAGTTTGACGGCTTTGCGACCCAGATACGTTGTGTCGCTGTCTGTGATCCAGCTATCATCCCATGCGGAATCGTCGCTATAGCAACCATACGCCGCCCAGAACGGGTTTCCAAATCCGATGTTATCCTCAGAACATTCTCCGGTTTTGATCGCTGTGCCTTCCGCCTCGTCCACCATATACATCCCGTCCGCATTCTGCAAGATGGTCACCGAATCCGCGCCCTCGTTACTGCTAATCACCGACTTGAAGAACCAGACGTCTCCGGATTTCTTGCGCCATTCCTCAAATACGGTCACATCCTCATTATCCGCGGATACGGTCGCTTTGTAGTGCAGGGAAGCCACGTCGATCAGATCGAGATAATGTGCGGTGCCGGATGGTACGCCATCTTCTTGCGACTCCTCCTGTTTGCCCGAATCCGAGTCCACACAGCCGCTCCCTGCTATTGCGAGTGCAAGAGCGAACACGACTGCGATTATTCTTACATGTTTCATTGTCATATCTCCTGTGTTTTATGTTCGGTTTGAGTAGGTTTAACTTGTCTTTTCCGCACTATAATAACCCTGCTTCTTTTTTGGGGCTCGTTTTGTTGTTGCCCAAAGTGATGCATAGCGTCGTGCTGAAAGGGTATTTGTAATGGAATTTTTCTTGAATCATTTGCCAACTCTGTGGAGCTAAAAATTTCTAATCTTTGATCTTTATATAAAAAACATCAGGTCCATTTTTCATCTTGATATTTTTTAATTCAAATACATTTGAATGCGCCTTAACAAGTAGGGACAATTGTTTGTATCCATAAGACCTTGGATCAAAACTCGGATCTAACTGGAGTAAACAATTTCCCATCGCACTCAAATGGGCCCAACTATCCTCCCCTAAAGCCATTTCAAAAGCTTTTTTGAGTAATGGGATCGGATCCGATATTTTCGATTTTTCATCGGTTGTTAATGAACTCTTTAATTCCGTTTCAGTTCCCCGGATGGAATCTCTAGGTGTTAGATTCTCAGTATAAATGAATATGTTGCATGCATTTACGAATGCCTTTGGTGTTGTGCTTTTACCAATCCCCATAACAAGAATACCACTTTCACGGATTCTAGTTGCAAGTCTTGTATAATCACTGTCACTGGAAACGATACAAAAACCTTCTACTGAACCGTCATGAAGGATATCCATTGCATCAATAATCATGGCACTATCGGTGGAGTTCTTGCCAACAGTATAACGGAACTGTTGGATTGGTTGAATTGCAAGATTATTTAAAGTCTCTTTCCACCCATTCATATTTGGTGTAGTCCAGTCGCCATAAATACGTCTTATCGTAATTGGTCCGTGTTTACCCGCTTCAGCTAAGATTTTTTCAATTAAAGTCGGTTGTGCATTATCGCCATCTATCAGCAAAGCAATTTTTATCTTATTGATATCATTAAACTGGTCGATCATACCTGGAGCACACTCCTATTACCGTTCAATAAATTTAAAAACATTCTTCCAATAACTTTGAGGAGCGACGACCCCCGTCCCCGGTATATGAATACACTCATAAGTATTATACTTGAGAGTGTACTATACGGCTCGTGGCGAGCCCATAAGGCCCGGCAGTTCCTACACATTGTCATGACGCGCTTGTCCCCAGTCCGAATGCATCCGCCAGTTCCGCGCCCGCCCCCCCGATCCCGAGCAGACGCTCCTTGACCGTCGAGATCGACATGTATTTCTCAGTCCGCGTGCCGTCGTCCGATTCGATCTTTATCACGAATTCGTCCTTTGCCGCCCCGTGTGCGATACATTCGTTTGCGAATCTACCGTATTCCGCGAGCATGACATTCAGCGCATCAGAGACGTGCGGTTCCCTGATCACATTCATGCCGTTAAACGTCAGTCTAACAAGCGTCGCAACCTCGCGTTTTTCAGTATCCAGCACATAACCGATCACCGCATGTATGAGGCGGATGGTGCCATCGCTATCGATCTCTTTTGAGGCCAATTCGTCTCTTGTCAGATTGATCGGCTCTCCATCTTCATACACTATTGAATAATCATCGGTGGCAGTTTTCATCTCGATGCGGACTATTTTTGCTCCCCTCTTATCCCTAAATTCTGCGGTTATCTGGTTATTTATGTATTTAACGCAAGCTATACGGTGATTCGACATGTCCATCATCTTCACCGCTTCTTCACTGTGGAATATCCCTGCCTTTCTCGGTACCGGAATTGCGAACGAACCTACCAGCTGCTTCACAGTGACCGCATCCTTAAACCACAGTTCATAAGCGAATGATAGTTCGCCCAGATCTGCTTTGAACTCGCCGTGGAGCCCCCTTTTACCCTCCGATTCGAGCGAATATGTAAATCTGGCGCCATATACGCCGAATTCTAGAAACGGACTGAGTATCTTGCAGATACGCTCCGCGTTGAGGTCGATCTTCTCAGCCAGATCAGTTAGTGACGTATCAGACTCGGAATCGATCTTTGCCTTCTGTTGATCCACGCATGATGCACACACATCTATGATCGCGTTCTTGCAGACCTGCATCTCATCGATTCCGCCATCCCTGACGATCTCGTTCATCTGCCTCGTCACCTCGCTTTCGAACGTTCTCAGCCCTGCGATTTTCCTATCCTTCGCACGGTGGCTCTCTTCCACTTCGTTATTAGCCGAGATGATCTCGTCTTCAAGCGGAACTACCGCCGCGGTCACGTCCAGTAGAGCCTCCAGATCGTGAATGAAATCACGCTTCGAGGGGAGTTTTACAGAGTCCTGATATAGATATTTCATAATAACACCATCCGTGCAATCCCGTACATGTCGTCGCACACCCGTTCTGCAGCGATGCCTGATATCTCAAATATGATGGCTTCGATGGTGAGGTATGCATCGACGCTATCGCGCAGACATCCGACAGTAACGTCGTTTCCCTTACCAAGCGCTGCATGGAGGTGGATGCTCGGGGTCCCGTCCTTCAAAAGGATGTTTCCGATACCGAGTATCTCGCAAGCACCCGCGATCGAGCGCCACATCGGATCCGGCGGGACAGTATCCTCCTTCGGTCCGGTCACGACCTGCATATTCTTAACCGCACCTATCAGCATGAAGAATGCATATCTGATCTCTTCTGATCTTGCGAGTTTGACGAGTTCGGCGAGCAGATCCTCATCATGATCGATGCGTGCGACGAACACCCTGCCAATCGAGCCCGCCTTGTAGTCCATCTCATCCTCATCCGGTCACTGGCAGGTGCTTTTTTATGCCATCGATCAACTCCCTGTGACCGAATGGCTTGGTGATGTATTCATCGACACCGACAACATGCAGACCGATCATCTTATCGATGGACTGCGCCTTTGCTGTGAGCATCACCACTGGAATATCCTTCGTTTCCTCGTTTTTACGGATCGATTCGTACACTCCCCAGCCATCGATATCTTCCATCATAATATCCAGCAGGATCAGATCGGGTTTTGTATCTTTGAGCATGTCCAGCGCATCTCTGCCGCTGTAGGCTGGCAGTACCTCATAACCCTCATTTTCAAGCACCAGTGTGATCAGGTCTACCGTATCCGGTTCATCGTCCACAGCCATAATCCTTACACTCATGTAATAGATACAGTTTGTAGAAGATACATAATAAAGTAACCCTTCATCTAAGGGTAGAAACGTTTATGTAACATCGCCAGAGATAATGACATCAATGGCTAAAAAGAAAGCAAGCGGCAGCGGACTCATGTCTTCTGCGGGTCTGATGAGATATTACGAGGCAGACGAGACCGCGATACGCATCAAGCCAAAGACCGTGGTCATAATCGCAGTCATGGCGGGCATACTCGCGATCGCTCTTGGGTTTCAGTACGGAACTTGGCCCGGTTAAGGTTGTTAATGGTTAAAGGTACTTCACCATGTATGCGCCCTCGCGTACATAACCGCGCTTCCTGTAATACTCACGCACACCAATACCGCTTGTAACAGCGATTTTTGAAAATCCGTTTCCGGATGCAAGATCCTCTGCAGCAGCGAGCAGTTCACGCCCGTAGCCCCTGTGTTGCCACTGGTCCCTGCGAGGGATGGATTCTGCACCCAATGGCACCATCCGCCCGTACACCACCAGTTCACGCACGAGAGCAGCGCCCAGAAGCTCTACCCGGTGCGGAGAATCCGGGAACCGCAGCCGCAGAAAACCGATCAGGATATTGTTTTCCGCATCTTCGAACGATATGAAGTGCTCGGTTCCGCCGCACGCACTGTATGTCTCGATCAACAGTTCGATCTTCTCAGGCACTCTTCCGCGCAGCGACGCATGTCCGACCTCGCGGCACCTGATGCACCTGCATGGCCCGCCCATCGACCGAAGCCGCTCTTCTGCAAGCTGGCGGATGTTGCTCTTTGTGACACCTGCTGCAATCTGCTGCGCGGGAATGTCCCGCTGGATCCGCTGCAGCCGCACCCATTTCGGAAGCACGCCCTTGATATCTGCGAGCAGCCCGATCGCCGAATCGTTGTCAAGCGAGTGATAGCTGCCATCCTTCCACCACCGGTGGAGTACGGTTCCTTCGGTGACGAGCGTGGGATAGATCTTCAGGTGGTCAGGGCAGAACGCGGGATCGCTGAAGAGCGTCTTAAACATGCCCCGATCGTCGTCGGCATCGGATCCGGGAAGCCCGACCATTATATGGAATCCGACCTTAAGCCCGCTGTCACGCAAACGCTTGTTGGCAGCGATTGCGTCCTGCACGGTATGCCCGCGATCGATCTTCTCGAGCACGCGGTCATAGATGCTCTGAACCCCGACTTCCACCTTCGTTGCGCCCATCTCGAGCAGGCGATTGATCTCCACTATGGACAGATGATCCGGGCGGGTTTCAAAGGTGATCCCGATATTCCTGACCGCAGCGGTCTCGTTTGTGGCGATTATGGATTCGAGATCGATATCGATATCGATATCCTGATCCGCCACGCCCGCGCCGCCGAAATCGTTCATAGCCGAAATCGACCTCCCGACAAACCACTGCTGGTAATCCGGCGGACGGGCTGTGAACGTCCCACCCATCACGATCAGTTCGACCTTGTCGACCGGATGCCCGATGCTCTGCAACTGCCGCAGCCGGACTGCCACCTGCTCGTACGGATCGTAGCCGCACTGGATCGCACGCATCGTGGCGGGCTCTCGCCCCATGTAACTCTGCGGTGTCTGGAATACGGATGCAGGACCGCCCGGGCACGGGACACATGCGCCATGCGGGCACGGGTACGGCGAGGTCATCACCGCAACCACTGCAACGCCTGATATCGTGCGGACCGACTTTCGTTGCAGCAGATGGATCGCGCGGGCACGCTCATCCGCAGAGCAGAGTGAAAGGATCTCCGAATTCTTTGGGAGACTCGGGAGTTTGTACTTTGCGCTGACCCGCTTCTTGGCGGCATCGAGCTCGCGATCGCTCGTTATCTCGTTATTCAAGATCTGCTCAAGGATCTCACGGCAGGCTGGTTCGAACATTTGTGTATCCGTATCATCCTGTTTGCGTCTTAACGGTCGCGTGGAAAGGGGGTAGTCAACTGTTGATCGGGAACATCTCCAAAGTATTATATGGCATCAATGAGTCTATCATCATGAGGCAGGGGGAACCTAAGGGGCATGAATATGACGATCAACCTCAGGACTGGAATTGTCACTATCAGCATATTCCTAATCTTACTAAGCCCCATCCTTCTTATCCACGTTCCCGGCGTTTCAGCACAATATCCGAATGACGCATCTCTTTCGGTCGGTAAAGCAACGTATGCGCGGGGTGAGACGGTCTGCATCACTTTAACGGTTCTGCCAGAAGAGATTATTTTTTTCAATATAATAAGCCCAACAGGGATCATTTATACCGCGCTACCATCCACAGACCGTGAATACCAGTTCAAGCCAGATACCGCTGGCAATTACGTGATAAATGTTCTGTTGCGTTCCGGTGATGGCGAAACGTTCTTGACTACCGGGTTTGTAGTAGCAGATCCGGAGATCGTCTTTGGCGAGCCAGAGCAAGGGGGGGTAGTGGTGGGCGAACCTGTCAACTGGTCACAGCACATCTCCATCACAAACAACGAGAGGTTTCCCATATCAAATTTCTCGGTTAGTATTCCCCTCCCCATGGGGCATTCCAATCTCTCTTCCGATGCCGGGTTCACGATTATCGATTCGTCTATTCCGGTTGATCTGACAGCCGGCGAAGACGCAAGCTTTAACATATCCTATCAGACGCCCCCTGTCCGACTCGCTGTGATAGAAGAGAGCATTGGCATCCTCGACTTGATCCCGCCTGACGCGTTTGACATCGGGGTCTACAAAGAAATTGGTACGGACGAAGAGGAGCCAGAGCTAACAGCTGAGATTACCGTAAAGCAGGTAAAAGTCTGGCATAACTCGTCCATATATTATCATAACATCCCTGTTGCCATAGACGCGGAGGAATGTGGGGAGATCGTCGAGCTCGTGGATGGCGCGGGACTGGTTGCGGAGATAACGGTGGAAAGAAACAATAAAACAATTTTGTGGACGATTCCACAACTTTCTGACCGGACGTATGCGGTTGTTGAGGTAACGCGGGAACAGGGGGACGCTGAAATTGATGAACCGATCGAATGGCAGCTCAATGTCTCTGGCATCATCGTAAGATACAAAACGCCAGCACCCTCTAACTGTCAGGATGCCGCAAACGATGTTGTTGGTGTGAACATCACGAGTTTTAGCGTGTTTGCACCGATGGCTACACCATATAATCCTCCAGTTGTAACCTTGAAAAGACCATATAACGGTTCGAAAATCCCTAATAACTGGACTTTACTAAATGCAACGGTAACAGATGCGGATAATGACAATATGACCGTTTGTTTCTACGCAAATAACAACAGTAATGGTTTAAATGCTTCCGAAGGTTTGGTTTATATTGCAGAGAATGTAGCCAATGGGACTACATTGACTTATAATTTAACTGCACTGCCGATAAAACCATCAGAAGACGGTTTATTCACGTTACTGCACTTTGATAACAGGGGCGAGTATGGTGAAAATAACACACTTGTTTATGATTTCTCAGGGAATGGTAAGAATGGGAATATGCACGGTGATACGTTCATCAGTTTATCAGGCAAGTTTGGAGGAGCAGCGCAGTTTGACGGGAATGGAGATTATGTAAGTGTTACGGATGATGATGATCCAACTGCCTATACCATTTCTACTTGGGTTAAGCCAGAGAAGGATGTAACACGCGTAAATATCATAGTAAGGACAGATGCAAACGGTCCTAAAAAGTCGTGGTCCCATCAATTACGAATTACATCAAAACGTAAATTCGAGCATCATATTTACGATGTTGATGCTAACAATCCAGTGTCAGTAACAGGTTCAACAGCAGCAGAGTCTGGGAAATGGTATCATATAGTAGGAATAGCGGAAAACAATGGAAATATGAGCTTATATGTTAACGGAAAAGAAGAAGGCACAACCACAATAGGCACTATGTGGACGGGTGGTGATAGGTGGTTTGTTGGTTCTGACGCGGGAAATGGAATGGGATATTACGACGGTCTCACTGATGACGTCGCCATCTACAACAGAGTCCTATCAGCAGAAGAAATCTTAGACCATTACCGCATGGGCGAAGGAACGTATTACTGGAATGCCAATGCATCCGACAGAGTTTCAAGCAATGAATCCGGCGCATGGAACTTCGCAATTACGGCAATCACACCGCCCGACATTCGAGTTGTCAATGTAAAGTTCGATCACTGGGACACTGCTGAGAACAGATCATCTGTCTCTGAGACCGGAACCGGCTATCACGTTAAAGAAAATAAGAAGATCAAAATCAATGCGACTATCGCAAACTATGGCGTCGGAAATGTAACTTCTGACTTCAAGGTGTCGTTCTTCGACTCCGCTGGCGTGTATGGCGACTGGAGCCTATGCTTTTGGAACTCTACGTATAACGTGTTAACAGAAGGCGAACTGGGAAGTAGAACCACCGGGTATCCCTACAACACCACGCATGTAACCGGATACTGGGATCCATCGTTGGTTGGCACGCACAACATCGCGGTATGGGCAGACCCGGATGATTCTATATACGAGTCGCAAGCAAACACCACAAACAACAATGCATCAGCATTGATAAACGTCTCCGCGTGGCAGAAATACTACGGGAATGCAAGCGGCAGCATCGCATTGACAGACCGTGCTTCCGAATCGGTGTGTGACTGGACGTGGGGTAATAAAACAGATGCCGGGTACGTTTATATCGTAAATGCGGGCGTAACTGTAAACTGGAGCGCTCTACACGCACTTGGCTGCGATAGTGACGATACACTAAACGCGAGCGGACAGGACTTTCTCGATGCCGATACCAACCTTGCCATGGTTGTCGGCAGCAGCAATGCAACCGGATTTGCGAACAATAATATCACAGAGTTGTTCAGCAGCAATGATCCGAGCAATGCAACGAACAAAACAACATTCATTGTGTACGGGACCAGTATACCACATGTACCGATCGTGAACAGCACCATGATGACAAACCTTATGTCAGTCGAGAGTGCGAATTTCATCACAGGGCTATTATGGGACGCTACTTCAGATACCAATGGATACTATGATACGACAGACGATGAGAATCTCGTATTCGTCACAAAGATAAGAGTGGCTGCAGTAGGTATCGGCAGCACGGCGCATAATTATGAATTCGCAGCCCCTTGCACGCTTAATCCGATGTCTGGAGGCGATCTGGATATTTATATGGAGTTAAAATGATGAAAAGTGTGTGGATGAAATCTATGTAATCAGTGCAATCTGTGGTTAATAACTCTTATGCACGACGAGCAGCGGCGCAGCCATAACACAAGATTTCCACAGATTAAGAGTTATCTGCCCAACGTGAGATTTATTCGGGAGGATTTCATACAGTATTCAGGAGTAGTCTTCTACATCGCCGAGGGGATACGACTCGGACACCGGCACCCGGGTTGACCGCCCCTGCACTTTGCACGAAAGACTTAATATGCGAAAGTTGCAAGTAGGTTGCAGAGGCATGCATAAGCACATTCGTGTCTCACGGGTGGGAAAGCATCTGAAAGCGTGCCAGGGTTGGTCACGCAGAAAATCGGATTGCGCCATCGCATCCTAAATGCGAAAAAGGGGTACAATAGTGTCGGTACACAGAACCATCTCGACCGCTGTGCTGCAGCGTTCCGTCGCGGTGGGAAAAAGCACGAATAGAATCACAGTCATGGGATATCCCCAAATAAGTCTTGCGGCTAAAAGAGGCAAGGAGGGTAAATAGAATATAAAGAGTAACACAGGGGTGGGAACGAGGGGCTGATCCCATGGATCTAAAACGTATCGAATAACGAACAACAGAACAAATTTGCAAAGGAGCAGATTTACACACAAAGGAGATGGAATAAATGAAAATGAAAACAATTGAGGTGGCTACGGTCGTGATCGCTCTGGTGGTGGCATTCACAGGGATCGTGAGTGCAGATCCGGACGGTGTAGCAGGCAATGCTACTGATCCTGTAACGAAACCTACAGTAGCTGCAGGACAAGATGACGCACAAGGTGGCTATATTACAGGCTTTGATCTCACTGTAATGCAGCAGACAGCCAAGTGGCAAGGCTACTATGGCAACATAACTGCTGAAATTACATTAGATGATGACAATAGTGCTACGATGTACAATTGGACTGCTGCTGCGCCTGCCGGTGAAGTGTACGCAACAACACTGAGCACACTACCCGCTTGGTCCAACTTTACCTACAATGCAAGTCTTAGCGCTGTAGACACTGCTTACGGCTTCGTGTCGGGTGAGTCAGATAATATGGCGGAAACTTTCTCACTTACCGCCCATACCGCCTTCTATCTTGCAAGCAATGATATTGCAGGAGTGGGACAATGTGCTAAGACATACGAGGGTCCAAGTAATACTGGCGACTGGGAAACCGTAATACTGTGGGATGGCGATGGCACGGCTACAGGCGACTATCTATTCGCAGGGATCATCAGAGATAATACAGCAAGTTATAAAAACACAAACGAAACTCCGGATACTTGTGATTACCAGATGATCGTACCGGAGAACCCTTTGAACGGCACAACCACATACTACTTCTACGCGGAACTAACGTGATCTGCGTAGAAGTAGAAATGCATCGGGGGGCTCTCCGACCCCCTCTTTCATTTCTTCCGCAGCCAAACCGGTAACAAAGATCATGACACCGACTACACCGATTTCACCCACAACTTACTTGGGACCGGGTTGCAACAGTTCCCGTGCGATTGTGTCTCTCTGGTGCTGGTCTTCAAGTCACACCTTTTGGTGGTGGGTACCCGAATGCGCCTTGAATATCATAAGAAAAGTTTTTTAGCCACAGATTACATGGTTAACGCTTTTGGAGTGCCAGAGAAGAGATACAACCGATGTCAGCGATCAAGAATGCAAGTATAATCCTGGTACTCCTGATCATCGCATTCTCATCAGGCGGCGGATGCACGCAGTCAGATGATGCGCGTGGCGGATACATATTCACAATCGACTTCGATACCAGTTCATCCACCGATTACTGGTACGGATACTACGGCAGCGTCATACCCGCATCGGAAAATCCGCACCATCTCGATACCGAGACCCGGATACAGGAGATCGACATAAACCGGACAGGCGGATGTCTGCTGATAACCGATTCACAGGATGTGCCAAACCCGGCATACCTGATCGCTGGCAACCCTGCCACGATCGATACCATCACCGGTACTGGCTATGATTCCGGGAGCAGGACGTTTACAGAAACCGCCGACTACACAATCTATGATCGGATCCTGCCTGCGCCAACTGCATACATATTTGGGAACTGTTCCGAGTCCACGTTTAAGGAGGGTTTCTTCACAGAACAGGGCAAGGACAATCTCGTATTCATAGCCCCGGTCGTCGAGAGCGGCACCTGCTACAACGCAATGCCCTGCAATTTCCAGTTCATACTTCCGAATAACCCGGTAAGCCCGATGACCTACTATATGTACTATATTCCGGCAATACCGCCGACCGAGCCATCCGCGATCTCTCTGACCGCAGACCCGGGTATCATCGAAGCGGATGGGACAAACAACTCAACAATAACCGCTACCGCTACAGATGAGTCTGGCAGAATGATAAATGAGACCGAGGTTACATTCTCCACAACACTTGGGGGCATAACTCCACTGACGGCAGTAACTGCAAATGGCACCACAACTACCATCCTGACCTCTTCAACTTCTCCGGGAACAGCGGTTGTAGAAGGAACCGTCGCAAACAAGACGTCCGTAACGCAAGCGTCGACGCCGGAGGCGTTACACGATACCGTCCATATCCCATTCATAAGAACTGCTGAAGCCGGATGTAACGGAACACTGGAAAATGTTACTGTAACGATAATAGGAACCGAGGTCAGGGTGGCTGCTACAACGGTAACGATCAAAGACGGTGCTGTAACTATCACTACAACCAAAGAGAATGCAATACTACTCGCGGGTACTGCAACCGCGGGAGCGGTTATTTCCATACCCATAAAAGGCGGCACTCTTGAGACAACGCTTAAAGATGACGCAACCGCAGTTACCGACACTGTTATCGGAAACATAAGCAAGACAAAACTGAACACGCCTCCGGAAGAATACATAACATCGATGACCGAGGTTGGAACCGCTTCCGTAGACCTTGATGTTGAATTTCAAGCGACATTTACACCCTACAGAGGACTCTCCTTTACGACAACGCTGGTAGAACGATACGGAGATCTTAAATATCTGAATGTTTCTGACACCTCCCGACTGAAGGAAATGCTTGCTGACTATTTCGGCGTTGATGCTTCTACAATCGCCAACAATACCCCTATCTTGGTATATTCTAAGCTGTCTGCAACGGACCTCACCCGGTCAGAGGTCACAGTAGTGCCGATCAGTATAACCCTGAACAAAGATTGGTTCGATACCGTGGCAGGAGGTGACCCGGGTAATGTCGTGCTCTTCAAGATCAATGAGACGACCGGCGAGATAGAAGGCGACATAACCATGATACCGGAGTCTATCACTATAACCGGTAACCGGGTTACATTCCGCGCGACATTCGACCATTTCTCTGTATTCGCAATCATTGCCCGACCACCAGCAGCCACCCCTCACAAAGGGGGCGGTGGCGGCACATATCCACCAGTTTTGACTGTGACACCAACAATCACCCCCGCGCCCACTCCCGTGGAGCCGACCGTGGTAGCCGTGGGGACGCTGACGCCAACGGTAGCAGCGGCTTGGGCGGCACCGGAGGAAAACCCTGGGCAAGAAGAATGGTCCTATCCCCTAAGGATAATCCTGCTCGCCATTGCTGCTGGCATCTTCATAATCTTTATATTATGGAGATCACGAAATGATGGTGGATGATCACACGATAATCTTTTTATAAAAGCGTATTAAAGAGTAATGCCACTAACATAAATAAGGAGGTTGTGGTATGGGTCAACATCTGAAGCAACAACTGAAATATATATTAATTATAGTATGTGTCATCGCGTCTGTGCCGGCTGCGTGCGCAGAGGGGGACCAGGTAGTTATCAACTCTGGCGACTGGAGGGATGTGTACTCTTCCATAATGTATGCAAACTTGCGCGGGATGCCTGCTTCGTTCATCACCGACGCACCACACGCAACCGCTCTGCCGAACTATCTCGACAAGGATCCGGATATCCTGCTTGTCGAGTCCGAAACGTCACCGTTCTTTGCAAATTACGAAGGGACGCTGACCAATGGGGGGTTTGTGGTTTCAGGGACATACAAGTCTCCGGGTGGGGTAGAAGCAAACCTACATTTCATAAGAGAACTCCCTGATATAACGAACTTTATCGTACTGGATGATTCTTATGGGTATAACGCGATCTCTGTTGCGCCTTATGCCGTCAAAAGCAGGTCATGGGTCTTGTTTGCCGATCATGATAACATCGATGAGCTATCCGGTTTTCTTGGTGGGCGCACCGTTAACAATCTATTGATCTACGGTCGTGTGGACCGGCAGGTAAATGATTCGTTGAGCATATACAATCCTGAGATCATCGATTATGGTGACAGGTTCGATAACAACATCGCAATCGCCAAAAAATATCAGGATATATCGGAAGTTAGTCAGATCGTCTTCACGAATGGGGAGTTCATCGAGAACGAGATCATGTCAGGAAGAGAGCCGGTACTGTTCATCGGCACAAACGTCATTCCCGAGCAGACGGTCAACTACCTGAATGGGAGCGGGATCGAGACCGGCGTGGTCATAGGCAATGCCCTGACCGATGCCGCAAGCATGATCACGGCACGCACCGATATGCATGTCTTCATCAAGTTTGGGCAGGGAAGAGCCGGAGGTGGCGGTGGCGGCTTCAGCCTTGTTGAGGCGCTCGATGAATTCCCGCTGCCGAAGTACGAGCTTGTCATGTCTGTCGTCTCTGTGGACTACAATCAGGGCACCGGAGGACTGGAGGTCGTCTACCAAAACGATGCGAACATCGATATCTTCTCCAAATCCTCAGTAAGTGTATTCGTTGACGGTAACGCCTCCGGCGTCGACGCCCGGGACGGAGAATTTTTCACGGGCGTTACACAGGTCGCAACGGTCGGGGATGAAGAGGCGATCGTTATCACCGAAGGAACTACGTCCGGCGTTTCGTACGACTGCCCGGAACTGGCAGCGCAAGAATCGCTGGAGACTGCAAACATTACGGTTGATCTGTATGCAGTCTTCGGGGAATCAGAAAGATCGCTTAATAGATTGTTGCAACAGACGCTTGGGGTTGGCGTAATCACCTTTGTGGACCGATCGAGCATTGATGCAACAGAGGTACTCTACACCAAAAAGACAGAGCGTCTCTCGGTAACGGTCACCAATACAGGAGATGTGCCGTGCTATGTCTGTCCTGATGTTCTGTTGCGCATCGGTGGGCGAGAGCAATCGTATAGAGTGGTTGACGACCCCCTGTATCTGCCAGCTGTCGGGAGTGTGTCTCCATCTTGCAGGATCGATATGACCGATGCAGACATCGCAGACAACCCGATCGTCCCGGTACATATCTCTTACGGAGAGCGCGAGAAGATGCTTGGGAAGGGTCTGGACAAGGAGCTACCTATGGAGATTGTTTCCACGTTTAACACACAGCAACTCTTTGCCAACCCCGCGATCCTTGCAGGGCTTGCTATAGCCGTCATCATTTCGGCTGTGATCCTGCTGATGAGACGAAGAAAGAAGTAGATAGATAGTATAAGTCGTGACTTCCTCCCCGCTACAAGTAGCGGGGCTTCCTGCTTCATAGCGGTTGCTCATGCAACCATCTCCACAGGCGTTAATTCCGGGCAGTCCGCCCGTACATATCTGTTTTTGATGTTGATTGCGGCGTTGTGATCCCGTCCCATGACCGCCCCACAGTCAGGACA
>CBDAFH010000164.1:0-14820 GCA_965195165.1 uncultured ANME-2 cluster archaeon
TATGCGATCATTTGACCTGAGAACCTTTGAGATCGCATCTTCGGGAAGACGGAACTTCCAGGAGGGACGGTTCTTCTCCAGAAACTCGCCAGACTCGTCAAAATCGAGTTTGCGGTACCTGACACCACTCATCTCGCGATCGCCGTCCTGATCAGGTATGTATCTGAGGACTGCTTGCACGCCCCCGGTATGATCGTAACCGGACGCTGCAAAGATCCAGTCGTTGTCCGTGACAATAAAATCGCGCAGTCGGATGTTCGTTGCGTGCATTATAGCGGGGGATGGATTTGAACCATCGATCTTCGGGTTATGAGCCCGACGGGATATCCTGGCTACCCTACCCCGCTGGCATGGCTACATACCAGATACAGTGCCAGTAATACATAAATGCTTTGATCACTTTGGCACCAGATCACGAACCCACCCCACCAAATGCTTCAAATGTTTTATATGATTGGGTGATGCAATAGCAATTGTGAAAGCAAGCAACCAGATCACAGTAAGAAACATAACCGCAATTGTTATCACACTTGCCATAGTATGTTCTGCGTTCGGCTGCATCGGCGGCGACAAACCGTCCGAACAGGAACCAACGACCCCGTGGGTGCCGCCGGAGCGTCCTTATGTCGAATCGATCGACACAGCCCAACTGAGACTCGGAGTCCCCTCTGATGCGACCATAACGATCTTTAATAATGGAAGCGAGATCGTTACGAAAGAGAAGATCATCATGACCGCAACCGCCGTCAAGATGGATGACTGGAAGGTCAACCTTGGTATGAAAAGCATGTCTGCCGAAGAGAAGACCAAGGAGTATACTCTCGAATTCGATGATCGGATCGAGAGCGGAGAGTTGCATGAATTGTGTGCAGAGTTTAATCTGCCCGCGAAAGTCGAAACAGAGATCGGGAAAGTCTCAATTGCAGGAACATACAATGTGGTGATCAAAGTATATGCAAACGATGAATTAATAGGTGAAAAGATACTAACAGATTTACATCTAACATGAAGTGATTATATGACCAAAAAAACGAAAGGACAGAAGAAACTGCTCGCAAAGGCACACAACCAGAACCAGCGTGTTCCTGTTTGGGCGATTATGAAGACGAATCGGAAGGTTTCAACCCATCCGAAGAGGCGTCACTGGAGACGCAACAGCATCAAGGATTGAACAGAGGATTGATTGATTATGATGGAGAAGGAACAGATATACACGATACCGCTGCGGTCTGTGAAGAGTACTGCCAGATGGAAGCGGAGTAAAAGGGCAATAAAAGATGTGCGCGCGTACCTCACGAGACACATGAAGACGGATTCCGAGAGCGTCAAACTGGATCGCACAATCAATGAAGCGATCTGGAGGCGGGGCGCAGAGAAGCCGCCGAGGCGTATCAGGGTGCGTGCCGTACGGTTTGAGGATGGCGTTGTGGAGGCGGAACTCGCTTGATTGCGGTCTCTGTCGAATACGGTGCTGAAAGCTTTCTCGAAGAGGTGATAGTGCGCTGGATCGAAAACTGACGCTTTATGGCAGTACCGTACTCGGTATCTTCGCCACAGTGACTGAGAACGTAGCATTCGTTCCTGAAGGTGTGCCTGACGCGGTCGCGCAACAGATCGAGGATGTGCTGCAGGTTCGGATTGTACCGGTTTCGCTGGCAGGGAGTTCCATTGTGGGGTCGCTGTCGTGTGGGAACTGCACCGGGTTTGTGATCTCAAAGTATGCGCACCCAAGCGAGATCGAAGAACTGCGGGAATTTGGTGATGTGCAGCCGCTCCCGAGCCTCATGAACGCTTGCGGAAACATCATTCTCGCAAACGACACCGCTGCAATCGTGCACCCGAGTCTCTCTGATCAGGCGGTAGCGGTGATTCGGGAGACGATGCAGGTGGATGTGCAGAGGTCAACCATCGCCGAGTTAAAGACGGTTGGCATGGCTGGAATCGCCACCAACAAGGGCGTTCTGGTGCATCCGAAAGTAAGCGATGCTGAAATAGCGATTCTTGAGGACGTATTCAGACTTCCAGTCGATATCGGGACTGTCAATTTCGGATCGCCGCTTATCGGGGCGGGGTTGCTTGCGAACTCGTCAGGCTACCTTGCAGGCGCTGACACTACGGGACATGAACTCGGCAGAATCGAGGACGCGCTCGGGTATCTATGAGACACTGGAGTGCGCGGCGGTCTTCCTGATGTTAGAGGTATGCTTGTGACAACAACCATCGCAATCACCGGAAAAGGCGGAACTGGGAAAACAGCGGTCACCGCGCTCTTGATCAGGCATGTTATGCGCGGCGAACGTGTGCTGCTTGCGGTCGATGCCGATCCCGACACCAATCTGCCGGAGGCGCTTGGCGATACCGTTTCCAGGACCGTGGGCGATATCAGGGAGATGGTGCTCGAAGGTCTTCCGCCTGATGCTGACAAGATGCTGGTGCTCGAATCGAGGATATACGAGATACTCACAGAGACGCCAAAGTACGACCTGCTTGTGATGGGAAGGCCCGATGGACCCGGCTGCTACTGCTATGCAAACAACCTGCTCCGCGGCATCATGGATAAGATCACGAAGAACTATGACCTCACAATAATTGATACCGCGGCAGGTCTTGAGCATCTGAGCAGGAGAATCATCAGAAACCTCGATATTTTACTTGTGGTGACAGATGGCTCGCGCAAAGGGCTTCTCACTGCCGAGCGGATACGTAATCTCGCAGGCGAACTCGATCTCGGATTCAAAAATATCTACATCATTTTAAACAAGGTCACACCTGAGAACAGGGAGAGTTTGCAGAAGTATGCATCAGAACTCGATTTTGAGATCGCGGGGACGATCCCGTTCGATGCTAAACTTGCAGACTACGATCTCGATGGAACTCCTCTCATCGAGCTGCCTGATGACTCGGAAGCGGTCGCAGAGGTGGAGCGGATCGCAGAGTTGATCGGGATCTGACAATCCATTGATTTTTCACGCCCTCACTCATCTGGAAACCGCGCCTTGACAGCGTCCGCGTGGGCACTGAGTCCCTCTTCATCCGCTATCGCAACAACCGTATCCCGAATCTGCGATAGTCCCTCCTTGCTGATGATCTGGATGCTTGATTTTTTTGTGAAGTAGCCGACGTTCAGGCCCGAGTATGTCCATGCGTGCCCTGCTGTCGGCAGCACGTGGTTCGTGCCTGACGCGTAATCGCCGGCCGGGACCGGCGCATAATCGCCGACAAAGATCGAACCGGCATTGTAAACGCGGTTTAGTACATCAAGCGGATTCTTGACCATGATCTCAAGGTGTTCCGGTGCGAACGTGTTCGAAAACCGGATACACTCATCGATCGAATCGAAGACGAGGATTGCGCCGTGTTCGAGCGACGTTTCGATGATCTCTGACCGGACCGCATCTCTGCTCCTCGATCTGACCAGTTCGAACGCCTCATCGGCAACCATCTCTGACGTCGTTGCAAGGATCGATACCGCATCAGGATCGTGCTCCGCCTGCGCCACCATATCCGCTGCGATGAAATCGGGATTTGCGCTCTCGTCTGCGATGATCAGTACCTCTGAGGGTCCCGCGGGAAAATCGATCCGGGTTGGAACCAGCATCTTTGCAGCGGTCACATAGACATTCCCCGGTCCAACGATCCTGTCGACGGCAGGCACGGTCTCTGTGCCGTAAGCCATAGCAGCAATCGCCTGCGCGCCACCGACCGCAAAGACCCGGTCCGCGCCTGCAATCGCTGCGGCAGCGAGCGTCAGTGGGTTCACGCCCCCATCACCACCCGGCATCGGTGGGGTGCATATAACCGCCTCCGGGACCGATGCGACCTTTGCGGGTATGATCGTCATCAGAGCAGTCGATGGATATGCTGCCTTTCCGCCAGGCACATAAGCGCCGATGCAGTCGATGGGGGTGGTCTTCTGCCCGAGACTGATTCCGGGCGTGATCTCGCTTAACCAGAGCTCTGGTTCGATCTGGGCTTCGTGAAATCTCCTGATGTTATCAGCCGCGGTCTCGAGATGCCATAGGATCTTGGAATCGACCTCTTCGAATGCCCCCGATATGGCATCCCCTTCGACCTCGATTGCAGAGAGACTGGCATTATCGAACCGCTGTGTGTACTCGATTAACGCAGTGTCTCCTCTGGCCTTCACGTCCTCTAAAATCGATGAAACTGCCGGTTTTACCTTCGCAATCTCAGTCTCCCGGTCAAGGAGGCTTTCAAGTTCGGAATCGGTTAGTTGCGTGTGGTGTTTCTTGAGCATGTCATCGCCTGTGTGCTATTGTGATGTGTGCTGTGTGATGTAGGGTATTGGATCAACCAAAGAAGACAGGACGCTTCGAAAGCAGCACCGGCAGATTGATCTGGCGGTACGGCATCCCTGCCGTCTCAGAGACCACCCTGTCGCGTAGTTTCTGTGCAGTCTCTTCCACTTTTCCGGATTCAGAACGGATCGTTACGCTCAGCACGCCGCTTTCGAGTTCTTTGTCCCCGATTACGACGACATAGGGGGTCCATTCCCGGCCAGCGGCGCGAACCCTCTTCCCGACGGTCTCATCGCGGTCATCGATATCGACCCTGACACCGCTCATAGCGGCGGCGACTTCTTCTGCGTATCCAATGTGGCGCTCTGCAACCGGTATCAGCCGAACCTGGGTCGGCGAGAGCCATGTCGGAAGCGATGGTACGCCACCTGCCTTTGAGGTGAGATGCGCCTTTTCGAGCAGTGCGTAGATGCACCGCTCGATTGCGCCGCTCGGGGAGCAGTGAAGGATCGTCGGACGCTGTTCAGCCCCATTTTTGTCGATATATTTGATGTCGTAGCGTTCCGCGTTCTCCACATCGATCTGGACAGTCGAAAGCGCGCTCGCCTTCTTGAGCGCATCGATATAATTGAATTCGAACTTGATCACGAAATAAAAGAATCGGGAGTCCCAGAGTTCGATCAATGCCGGCTTGCCGACTATTCTGACAAGTTCTTTGATGAAATCCTGGTTCTCAGTGTAAAAATCACGCGTAAACCGGATGGCAACCTCGTAATCATCCTCAAGGCCAATATCTGCAAGCATCTTCATGCACATCGTGTACTGATCCTTGAATTCATCGATCGCGTGATCCATATCAGCGCAGAGCGTGTGCATATCAGGCATCGTGAATGCGCGCAGCCGCCGCAGTCCGACCAGTTCGCCGTGCTGCTCTCTCCTGAAGCTGTATCTGGTCATCTCGACCATCTTTAGGGGGAGATTCCTGTGCGAGATGGTCATGTCATGGTTCATCAAAAACTGCCCGAAACACGCAGCAAACCGGAGGAAGAACGATCTCTTGTCCGATTCTATCGAGTACTGCCTCGCGGGAAAGCGATCGAGATATTTCTTCAGCGTCGGATGATTCACATCGTACAGGACCGGAGTCTCGACCTCGACTGCATCCATCTCGCCAACGGTATCGAGAACGTGCTCCTCAAGAAGCCGTTTTATAAGGGTTCCTTTCGGATAGAACCGCATATTTCCCGAATCAGAGCCGGGCTCGTAATCTGCAAGTTCGAGCCGCCTCATCAGTTCGACATGCGGAGGGATCTTATCCACAGCCCTGCTCTTCGCGGTCTCATATTCAGCAAAACTCAACAAGTTCGGATGCTCTTCGAAATCGAAGTCCTCCATGGGCAGTAGTTCCCCTTCAAGCGTGAGAACGTGCCAGTGCGAGACCGCTTTCTCTTCAGACTTCAGAGCCTCTGATACGATCTCTTCTCGCTCTTTTCGTTCTTCTCTTCCTTCGCTCCCTTTTCCCGCCCCCTTCCCTTCCGTTCCGATCCGTATCGTTCTTGAGAGTTCTGAAAGCGGGTGCCCCTTGCAACTGACCTTGAATGCCTTGTACCAGCCAAACGGCGCTCGCTTCACTTCGTAATCGCGAGATAGAGTTTCTTCGAGTCTCTTCAGGACATCGACCGCGACGATGGGTTTTGCCAGTTCGGAACTGAGGTGTGCATAAGGATAAAGCATTATCCGTTCCGCTTTCACTTGTTCCGCCAGCTTCCTGATCTCATCTACTGCATTCTCTGCTGTGGCGATCGGATCGACTTCATCGTAACTCTCGACAGCGACAAAAGCGGTCAATCCATCTTCCATGCGGCTGCTCTTCATGGAGGGGTCGATCTCTTCTGCGACAGGAGTGCGCTTCTTTGTCTCGTATTCGATATAATCTGAGTGAATTAATAACAACTGCATGTTTGTGCCCTATGCACTGGATTGTCCCTTAAGTTTATAAATATGGCTCTCTGGTGCCCGGGATCGGATGATCCGTACGTGTCTGTGAACGTTGAAACTTGGGGACATAGCGGTTTCATTTGAAAAATTGGCAGTGCCCGCCGAAAGTAATACAAATAAGCAGGATGCAATCTGTGGCTCATGAACGTCGGCGCACAGGAACTCACGCTGCGGGTGGCAGAGGCATATCACAGGGATGTCGGCAAAGGCATCGCACGCATCGATCAAGAGTTCATGGATCTGCTCGATAAGTACCTGGATGACGGAGATATAGTCGAGATCACAGGCGGGAAGGAAGCGTACGCGATTGTGCGCCGCGGCTATCATGGCGATTCCGGGCTTGACCTGATACGGATCGATGGGGACACCAGAACCGATGCGGATACCGGGATCGATGACCGGGTTACAGTATGCAGGATAGTGCCAGATGACGCAATCAGAATCACGCTCGCGCCGACCCAGCACACTCGTTTCTCGGGCGGAGCGCGGTACCTGGCACGGTATCTCAAGGGCAGACCGGTCGTGAAAGGGCAGCACCTCCGGGTCGAGACCGTGGACGCGCCGGTCGTCTTCGTGGTCACTGCAACCCAGCCAGCAGGCGTGGTAGTCATAACTAGGGACACCCAGATCGTGCTGAAGGAGCGCCCGGTCACGGACGAGGCGCATACCACACAGATCACGTATGAGGATATCGGAGGCCTCCGGCGCGAGATCGATCTTATCCGTGAGATGATTGAACTCCCGCTCCGCCATCCCGAACTCTTCCGGAAACTGGGAATCTCCCCCCCAAGAGGCGTATTGCTGCACGGACCTCCCGGAACCGGGAAGACGATGATTGCAAAGGCGGTGGCGAACGAAACATCCTCCAATTTCACATCGATAAGCGGTCCTGAGATCGTGAGCAAGTTTTATGGCGAAAGCGAGAAACATCTCCGGGAAATCTTTGATGATGCGGAAAAAAATGCGCCAAGTATTATTTTCATCGATGAGATCGACTCAATTGCGCCGAAGCGTGGTGAGGTTGAGGGGGAGGGGGAGCGCAGGGTTGTGGCGCAGTTGCTCTCGCTGATGGATGGACTCCAGTCGAGAGGCGAGGTCGTCGTGATCGCTGCAACCAACCGCCCGAACGACATCGATCCCGCTATGCGCAGGGGCGGCAGATTCGATCGCGAGATCGAGATAGGGGTTCCCGACCGCAGCGACCGGTCTGATATACTACAAATCCACACGAGAGGGATGCCGCTTGATGCAGAGATGCAGGAGAGTGGTCTCGATGATCTCGCTGATACCACACACGGTTTTGTCGGTGCCGATGTCGCATCGCTCTGCAAGGAGGCTGCCATGCATGCACTGCGCATGATGATGGCGGACATCGATTTCGAAGAGGATATCCCGTCAGAACTGATCGAGCAACTGATCGTAACAAAGAAGGACTTTTACGAGGCTGTGAAAAATATAGAGCCCTCTGCAATGCGCGAAGTCTTTATCGAGATACCGCGGGTCGGGTGGGGTGATATCGGGGGGCTTGATTCCGAGAAGCAGGAATTAATCGAGATCGTGGAGTGGCCGCTTCGCTATCCCGAGATCTTCGAGGCGATTAACACAGACCCGCCAACCGGAGTTCTGCTGTTCGGTCCTTCCGGCACCGGAAAGACCTTGCTCGCAAAAGCGGTCGCTACCGAGAGTTCTGCGAATTTTATCAGCATCAAGGGACCCGAACTGTTGAGCAAGTACGTCGGCGAGTCGGAAAAGGCGATCCGAGAACTGTTTCGGAAGGCGCGGCAGGCATCCCCCACGATCGTATTCTTCGATGAGATCGATTCGATCGCGCCTGAGAGGGGCGCGGGCTCAGACACCTTCGTGACCGAGCGCGTGGTCTCCCAGATTCTGACTGAGCTCGACGGACTTGAGGAACTACAGGATGTGGTCGTGATCGCTGCCACCAACCGCATCGACATGGTCGACCCCGCGCTCCTGAGACCCGGGCGGATCGACCGCCTCATCCACATACCGCTTCCGGACAAGGATACGAGATCGAAGATATTTGAGATCCACCTCGAGGGCAAGCCGGTATCTGATGAGGTCTCGGTACAGTGGCTTGCAGAAGCAACCGATGGGTATTCGGGCGCTGAGATCGAAGCCGTGTGCAGGGAGGCTGCAATGCTTGCGCTCCGCGCGGCTATGCTTGGGCGGGGCGTGGATGCGGATACGAAGAAGATCGTGGGCGCGGTCAAGATCATGAGGAGACATTTCGATCAGGCGACCGAGTGTGTGCGGTGCGATAGATTTAATAGTTAGAGGGTAACACTTACACGTGATGTCGGCATAAACTGTACCTTTTTATTGGCAGAACCAAACCGATATCACATATAAACAAGGACGTAAGTCTTTATCGCGTCATAGTTTCAGTGGTTTGAAAAAGCTCAATCTGTAGCGGTGTGGAGTACAACGCCACAGGAAGCCTGAGTTTATAGGTCGGAGAAGAACATTATGGGTGGTGTGCATCATGAAACGGAGAACCAAATTCGATATCGTTATTGTGATTCTTGATGTGGTGTCAGGTGGCGCAACCAAAACGAAGATCGTGTACGGAGCGAACCTGAATTTCAATCTTGCGACGAAATATCTCGATTTTCTGCTGGAAAAGGGGCTTGTCAGAACAGACAGCAGCCGCTATGAGATAACCGATGAAGGGAAGGTATTTCTGGAGAAGGCTAAAGAATTGCAGATTTAGATCTCTGGCAATTCAAGAAATCTCTCTCCGAGATCGGTGATTCTGATCCGCGTGTTGTCAGGATCGAACTCTATAAACCCGAATTCGGAGAGGAAATCAAGAATTTTCATCGACTTCGCAGGGGCAATGCCAACCTGCCCGCTGATCTCTTCGACCGTGATCCAGCCGCCTGTTTTTATGTATTCCAGTATCTCCCCAGATACCCTAAATGCTGTTGTCATCGCTAGCATATCTGTCGTTATACTATCTAATAGTTTCGGAACACGTGTGTCTGAACAATGTTTCGAAACATTGTTTCTGAACATTGTTTCTGAACATTGTTTCTGAACATTGTTTCTGAACATTGTTTCTGAACATTGTTTCGTGTTATTTTATGGACTTAGGGCGCTAACGCGCAGTGGCACAACTACAGTTTGAAAAATCCGAGATGCACAGGGATTTACCCAGTATTGATACCGCGAAGTGTATCAGGGTTAAAAGAGATCTGCTAAAAGCCGTAAATAAGGAGGGAGAGTCATGAGCGCAATATTTGGTGAAACACTGGTCTTCAGTCAGGGCAACGGATATGGTGACGTCAGACTTGTCGTGTTTGGCGATGAGTTCTATGCACGATACGAAACCGAGGATGGATATACTGTCGTCTACGACACTGATCTTGAACAGTATTGTTATGCGATTCTATTGGAGGGGAGGTTCGCATCGAGCGGTGCGCCGACCACGAAACGCCCTCCGACCGAAATCAGACGACATCTAAAAGAATCCGAGAGTGTGCGGAATGAGAAATTTGAGAGACGTTATTCCAGGATGAGACCGCCCGAGCCCGCGGAGGCTCCGAATCGTATGAGGACGTTTGGAGCAAATGAAGGTTTGCTCCCAGGGCGTCGCGTCAGCGAAGGCGATGTGAAGGGTTTAACCGTCTTGGTCGAGTTTGCTGACCTTTCTACGGACATCACCGCTGAAGAAGTCGATGCCCTGTTGAATGGGGCGAATTACAGGCAGAACGATAATTTTTGCTCGGTCCGAGAGTATTTCCGTCTGATGTCAAGTGGAAAGCTCAATTACACCAACCATGTGGTGGGACCGATCAAACTTAAGCACAATCGGAGCTATTATGTGGATAATTTGCTGGTTCGGGAGGCGATGGACATCGTCGTCAACGACCCGGAAATCGATCTCGATCTCTCCGATTTCGACTCGAGAGGCGAAGGCATCGTCGATGCTCTGAACTTCATGTACGCCGGGCGCACCGCCTACGAAGGCGAACTCTGGCCCCACAACCATTACATCGATCTGAACTATGGGGGCATGCGAACCAACTACTACATGATCACAAGCTTAGGTCGGCGACCGGTCGACCTCAGCATCGGGACGTTTTGCCATGAGAACGGTCATCAGCTCTGCCGTTTTACGGATCTCTATGACTATGGCATGCGGGATGGTGACTTCGAAAAGAGCAATGGCATCGGTGTCTATTGCCTGATGGGGTCAGGAAATCATCTCAACTACGGCAGAACCCCGTCACCGGTGTGTGCCTACCTCAGATACCTCGTAGGTTGGCACGACCGGGAAGTGTATTTGGATAGTGCTGGTGCCTATGAGGCTATCCACGGTGATTACGGAACCATCATGAAGTATGAAACCGACAAGCCAAACGAGTATTTCCTCTTCGAAAACCGGACCCAGATAGGGCTTGACTCCCATATCCCTGATAGTGGTCTTGCAGTGTACCACTGCGATATATTAGGTTCAAACGAGTGGCAGGGCGGAACCCGGAAACGCCATTACCAGTGCGGCTTGCTTCAGGCGGACGGGCACCTCGACCTGGAAAACAACCGTAATTACGGAGATGCTGGCGACCTGTTCGACAGGGTTCATGGGGTGGCATTGTCCCACGATACCACACCCTCGTCGAGAGGGTGGGATGGATCCGATTCTGGTATGACGATCTCTGACATCAGCGCGCCCGGGGAGGCCGTCCAATTCAATGCGGGAGAGGTAGAAGACTGTATGGTCGTGACAGGCCATACCAAGGCTGATTTGCTAATCCCAGACGACGATCCAGAAGGTATCAGTAGCAAGATCAATCTCACACATACCGGTAGAGTGAAAGCCATTAAGGTCGGCGTGGACATCATTCACACCTACATCGGCGATCTACAAGTTGAACTGGAGACACCGTCCGGCAAAAAAGCCATGCTCCACGATCAGGAGGATGGATATCAGGACGATTTGCAAGAGACCTATTCCTCTGATTCCACCCATGCACTGGAAGATCTTGCAGGCGAATCCGTTGATGGTAATTGGAAGCTCAATGTCAAGGACAAAATGCGGCATGATACAGGTCGACTCAATTTGTGGAACATCGAGATTGAGTACGAGCCTGTAGATCAAATTGCTGAGGGCGAGTCGAGTCCCAACTGTCAGATTCCGTATGGCGCTACCACGGGGGTGCACGACACGATTCATATTTCCCATGAAGGTATAGCCAAGGATGTCAGAGCCAGTGTGGATATCTCTCACACCTTTATCGGTGACTTAGTTGTGGAATTGATCGCACCATCAGGCAAGAGTGCAACTCTCCATAGTCGTTCTGGTAGATATAAAAACGACTTGAGAATGTCGTATGACAAGTCTTCGGTGCCACAAATGGAGGGTCTCGAGGGTGAACAGATCCAGGGGGACTGGGAGTTACGTGTTCGAGACTTTGACTGGCTGGATGTGGGAACGCTGGAGAAATGGTCGATAAGGGTGGCTTATTAGCAGGGCAACCAGTGAGGGTGCTGTACAACTATTCAAAAACAGGAGGTATATAAAATGGAAGAAATCAAAGAAGAGAGAACATATCGGTTCGGATGGCTCCCGGATTATCCCGATTTCAGGGATTATACGGAGGATATGAAAGAACTTAAGCCCATGCTCAGAAAAACGAGTGTGAGATCTCCGGATAAGGTTGCAAAAACCATTGGCCTTCCGGCTTCGGTTGACCTGAGGGCGTGGTGCTCTACTGTTGAGGATCAGAAGGCTCTTGGCTCGTGCACGGCAAATGCGGCAGCAGGCATTATAGAATACTTTGAGATGAGAGCGTTTGGAAAGTACATCGATGCTTCTCGGCTCTTTATCTATAAGACGACTCGGAATCTTATGCACGTAACAGGTGATACCGGTGCCTTTCTCAGATCTACAATGGGTGCCATGGTGCTCTTCGGAGTTCCCCCGGAGGAATACTGGCCATACACCGACGAGAAACCTACCCCATCTATCGTTCCGGACTACCATTTTGACCTGGAACCGCCTGCTTTCTGCTATGCTTTCGCTCAGAACTATCAGACGATTAGATACATTCGCCTCGATCCTCCAGGGATTCCAAAGGACACGCTTTTATCCAGAATAAAGTTATATCTGGCATCAGGGATTCCTTCGATGTTTGGATTTGCTGTCTACGGTTCAATTCGCCAAGCTACACGTACCAATGGCGGAAAGATTCCATTCCCATGTCCAAAAGAGGATCAAAGCGGCGGTCACGCCATTGCAGCTATAGGGTATGACGACAAGATAAAAATAAAGAACACCATCTGTGGAACCGAGACCACCGGCGCATTGCTCATCAGGAACTCATGGGGTACGGGATGGGGCGATGGAGGCTATGGCTGGCTGCCATACGAGTATGTGCTCAAAGGGGGTGCAGTGGACTTCTGGGCGCTCCTAAGTCAGGAATGGGTCGATACAGATCAGTTCAAGATATAAGAGCTGAGAGTTCAACGGTTCGCAGGGCGGTTCATCGCTGCCCTGCAATTTTTATCCTGAATAGGGGGCACATGCAAGACATTACACTATATTTGACAGATGTATTTCGAGCGGTTGAGCCATATTTGAAAGTGATACTGGTTATAGTGGTTGCTTTCTTTGTGATTAGCCTAATCAAAAGGCTTGTTAGAAGATTATTAGACGTTACCAGCCTTCCTCTGGATGTGCAGAACATCTTACGGAGAATCGTGGTCTACGTTTTGTGGCTCTCTGTTCTGATGTATGTCTCGATTGCACTGAGATTAGAAGAGATTTTCATGCCCCTTATAGGCGCCTCGGTTCTGGTTGGAGCTGCTGTCGCATTAGCTGTTAAGGATGCCTTAAGCGATGCAGTGGCCGGGATATTCCTCCTGTTGGACAGACACTTTAATATTGGTGACGAAATTGAGACGATGAATCGTAGAGGTGAGATTATTGATGTTACGCTCAGAAAAACACGATTAAAGACCGGTGATGAGACTATAGTCGTATTACCGAACGGAAAAATAGATTCTTCTGGCTGGATATTGCATAATGAAAAGACCGAGGCAGAAAAGAAGTAAACGGTATGGATCTGTCTGCTTTTATGCAGGACCGTGTTTTAAGAAAGGAAAAATCGAAACCGGAGAAGTGCAGATGGCTAATAAATTCAGTAAAAGAATGGTATTGGCGATTGGTTTGCTGATAATAATTGGATTTGAGGGGATCGTACGAACAGGGGTGGGGGTTGTTAAAATTGGACATCTGTGATTTTAAGAAAACCCTTAATCTAATCCCCATTCTACTCGCAGTGCTGCTCTTAGCCCATGCGCTCCCTGCAGAGGCTGCTCTTCTCTGCACGTACAGCGGTCCGGATACGTCAGATGACTATCTGGAGCTTTCTGACTTTGAAGTAACCGGACCGGAACCTCTGATGGTGGGAGATACCGTGACTGTATCCTTTACGCTGAAGGCGATCGAAGTTCCGATACAGTTCGGCAAGCAGGGCGCGTTTGTGGCAGTAAATGACCCTGATGGCATCGATGGAAACTTCGGACATGTGTATCAGGATCACTGGTTGTCAGCGGGTAAGAGTATAAGCGTACAAGCAAGCATGACTGTGGATAAGGAGGGAGAATGGATATTCTGGCCATCATACCATATAGTGGAGAACTCCCCGTATTATTACGGAGAACATTTCGCTCCGGATGAGTGGCATGCTTGCTACCTAACAGCCAGAAGCCAACCCGACTTAACCGTCGAAGATATATTCTGGAACCCCCCGCTCCCGGTGATTGACAAGCCTGTGACTGTGGCAGTTGTCGCGAGGAACATCGGGGATCCGTCGTCGGAATGGGTTCACCTGCTACTCTGGGGCTGTTGCGATCTTGGCCGCCAGGTTCGTCCGCTGGAGTCTGGCGAGAGTGTGACGATTTACTTTGAAGACTCTCCGCTCATCTTCGAAGAGCCCGGGGAGTTTGAGATAACAGCAACGATAGATACTGCAGGCGAGATAGCAGAGTCAAACGAAGCGAATAACGAGAGAAGTGAGGTTATCATAGTCGAAGGAGTCTTGCCGCCTCTGTCGGTTACGATCTTCACCGATCCGGTACCATCAGGCGAATCAAACGAGGTAGCGGTTCGGGTCACCGCCGATGGCGATCCGGTGCAAGAGGCATCCATATCCCTCTTAACCACAACCGGCGATCTTGATCTTGATGCAGGAACGACGGATGCGGATGGTAGATTTGTCTCGATTTTTACCGCGCCAGCAGTCCATATGGAAACGGTGTACACCATACACGCCGAAGCAGAGATCGGTGATCGGGCAGGGGAAGGATCGGCATCTGATCTGATCACTGTTCCGCTGGAGATACCCCCGACCGCATACATCCGAATGTACCCGAATCCGGCAGACGAAGGCGAGAGCGTGACGCTGGAGGGCTGGGGCGAGGACGAGGATGGTGAAGTGGTCGGGTGCCGCTGGACGTTTCCTGATGGGAGCATGCGCTTCCATTCTGGCGATTCGTCACAGATCACGCTTGAGCCAGACGAGGTTGTGGCAGG
>CBDAFH010000165.1:0-3381 GCA_965195165.1 uncultured ANME-2 cluster archaeon
CTGCGCAGTTAAACTCATTCCCGATGAAAACTGCGGATTCGGCGAGCACATTCAATTCATCCAACGATCGGGCGCAGTCTGCAACCTGTTCATCGCTCCATCTCTGCACATCCTTGACTAACGACTGCACAAACTTCGGAATTGCATGTCTCCTGATCGCGGGATCTTGCATCAGCCTCTTCATCATCTCCTTCATCAGAGCGCCCATCTCTAGTTTTCCTTCCTGCTTTGCCAGAAGAGCCGCCTGGAATGCGACGTTCTTCCAGTCAGGGGCTGTGAACAGCGTGATCTTCCCGGGCTTTATCCCTGCCACCCTGATGATCTCCTCGATGTCGCCAAGCGTGTTTTCCACCAGTTCCTCTGCTCTTTCGGAATCCCTGTCGATGAGACTTAGATCAGGGATCGGATACTCTGAAAGCGAGACTGAAACGTTGTTTCCTGTCGCCTCCCACAACTCCTCGCAGACATGCGGCGTGAATGGAGCCATCAGCCGGATCCAGACGCTTGCAATATCTTTCAGGGATGCTGTGCCGCCTCTTCGCTGGTACCACTTAAGATCGTTCATCAGCAGGTAAAATGCGTTCTGAAGCGCGTGTCTCGTGCGAAGCACATCGAGAGCCGTGCTAGTTTCTGCGATCCGGTGCTGGAGCCGGCTCATCATCCACTTATCGATGATCTTTGGCTCTTGCTCTTGCGCTCCGCCGGCATCCGGCTCTGGCGTCTCTATGATATCGCGTACGGTGTTGTAGAACCGCTCCAGTTGCTTATGCGTGCTTTTAGCGCCCTCGGATCGCCAGTCCGCATCCTGCGTCTGCTCAGCAGCGCCGAGGATGTAGAGCCGCACCACGTCGGCACCGTAATCATCGATCGACTGGTTAAGCGTTAGCAGAGGTCCTTTTGACTTGCTCATCTTCTCCCCTTCAAGAGAGACGAAGCCATTCACCGCGATCGCTTCTGGCAGCTTATTATCGGGGAAGAGGGCTACGTGGTGGAATAGGAAGAATAAGAGATGATTCGGGACGAGATCCTTCCCTGACGACCTGATATCGACCGGATACCAGTACTCAAAGTCGCGGTGTATCTGCTCTACGAGATCCGGGTCGACAGGCGTGCCATCAGCGCTTCCCTCCCCGAGCAGCACATAATCAAAGAATTCAGGCGTGAGTTGTTCCACATTCAGCCGGTCAACATACTTTGAGATGATGTAATACGCCATATAAATCGTCGAATCCGCAAGAGACTCGATGAGCCACTCGTCATCACACGGCAGTCTCGTTCCAAGCCCTTTTCTGCGGGCGCACGCCTTGTCCTTCAGCCAGTCGATCTTGTTCTCGAACTCAACGCGCAGTTCATCAGGGATGATACGCATCCGGGAGAGATGGTCATACACCTTATCCTTCCAGTCAGGATTCGAATAGTTGAGGAACCACTGATCCTTGACCATCGCAACAACGCAGGTCGTCCCGCATCTGCACACCACAGGCAGTTCGCTGAACTCGTAAAAGACGTCTGCGAGGTTCTCTTCGATGAGATCACGCGTCAGGATATCCTTTATCTTTGAGACCGGTGTTCCGCTGTACTTGCCTGTATTCTCCTTAAGCACCCCGCGGTGAAACTCCCTTCTGTAAACGAGTTTTGTAGCCTTCTCGGCAAGCGGATCCGACTGATCCTTAACCCCGAGTTCCTCTACGATCTCGACAGCAGGAAACTCGCCCATCCCGGGAACCTCGATAAGCGAGATCAGCTCGATGTCCGAGAGATCAAGGATGCCGTATTCAATGAGTTCAACCCCTTTAAGGTCCCTTAGCGCCAGATAGTCGTAAGGCGCATGTGCCGGAACGCTCATCACGACCCCGCTTCCGTTTGCAGGATCGACAAAACTTGCAGGCAGGATCAGCACATCATGCTCGATAACCGGATTTCGTGCAGTCTTTCCTATGAGATCCCTCCCGCTGATCTCGCCTATCTTTTTAACCTCTTTATCGGTGTATGTCAGTTTCTGGTACGCTTCCTCAGAAACGATCCACTGCTCGGAATTGACGCTGACTTTCGTATACACGACATCAGGATTGATCCAGAGGTTCGTAACACCAAATACGGTTTCAGGGCGGAGCGTTGCGCATGGAAGAACCCATCCGTCCGGTGCATCTGATGCATCCGATCCGTCCAATTTGAGCCTGAACTTGAGTAATATGTAATCGAGGATGTTTGCGCCCTCCCCGTGGAGCAGATCATGATCCTCGACCGGATTTTGGTCATTCGGACACCACCGCACCGGATGCGAGCCCTTGACAACATAACCGAGGTCGTACAGCCGATTAAATTGCCATTCAATAAACTTTTTGTAAGCAGGATCGATCGTTGTGAACTTCCGTGTCCAGTCGATGGAGAATCCGACCTTCCGCATCACAGCCTCTGCTTCCCTGCCGAAATATTCGGCAAGCGCTTCAGGAGAGTCGAGCGTCTCGAGCACGTCCATGGGGATGCCGTGCAGTTCCGTGTAGACCCGCACGGTGCGGGAAT
Source organism: uncultured ANME-2 cluster archaeon (assembly GCA_965195165.1). GTDB lineage: Archaea > Halobacteriota > Methanosarcinia > Methanosarcinales > Methanogasteraceae > Methanogaster_A. Next base: position 2,524 of record CBDAFH010000165.1, read on the forward strand.
CGCGTTTTGCGATCAATTCGGCAAGACCTATGAGCGGGGTGCCTGTTGCATGAAAACCCATCGGAAATAGGACGTTTCGTCCGAGCATCCGCTGGTATCTGGCTATAACATCGCCTATGGTGAATGTTCTGGTATGACCGGCATGTAAATTTCCGTTTAAGTATGGATATGGTATTGTTATGAAATATTTCTCTTTACCGGATACCTCTGGCTGGAATATCCGTTCTGTGTCCCATTTTTCTTGCCATTTTCTCTCGATCGTCTGTGGATTGTATTGCATGTCGATCAGAGGAATCTGAAACTCGGCTGTACTTTAAGATTTCTTAACCGCGGGGCGCCAGGCGCCCGAACGCTGAGCAGGTTGCCACACGAACGTCCCCACCATCACGCCTCCATCATCCCTTCGTCTGTACGTATACCTGATACACACGCAGAAGCGCGGTCATGTTACTCAAGATGACAAGGATGACAAGACCTATGAGCAGTTCCTCAAGCAGGAGCATCAGGATCAGGACTGTTACCCGTGCCGCCCGATCGCCTATACCGATCCCGCATGGGATGCCGAGCCCCTCTGCGAGGACTCTCGAATAACTGACCATGACTGATCCGACGAAGGATACGAAGGTCAGCAGGATCAGGGCGTGCTCCTGCCCGATGGTGGCATAGTATAGGATTCCAAAGAGGATCGCTGCCTCTGAATATCGATCGATGAACGAGTCAAAGAAGGCACCGAATCTGGTTTCGAGTCCGAACTTTCTGGCAAACGCCCCATCGAACGCATCGAAAGCCCCTGACATGATAACGAGACACAGATCGGAAGAGCGTCGTGTAGGGAAAGAGTGTAGATCTCGGTGGTCG
>CBDAFH010000166.1:0-6331 GCA_965195165.1 uncultured ANME-2 cluster archaeon
AACCGTAAGATTTAAATACTTTTTGTTTGTTTGCGGTGATGCGTTTTTGTCGCATATTGACACATCGCAGGCAAACAAACCACTCGGCGGCATTCATCCCCGCTACAAGTAGCGGGGTCTTCTGCCGCGTACTTATAAATAATGGGCGCATAGTTAAACCCATGAGCGCACTTGAAAAAGCATTCGGGAGGACGGCGCAGATGATCGTTCTTGAGAACCTCATAAAGAACCGGGACACATTCACCTACCTCTCAGGAATCGCAGAGGAAACCGGGCTATCGCATTCGAGTGTTTCACGAGTGATCGAACCGCTGCTCGCAATCGAGATCATCACCGAAAAGAAGGTTGGGAAACAGATCCGCACGTTCACGCTGGACGAGGAGAATCCGGTGACCCAGTTGCTGCTCAAATTTCACGGCGACCTGTCAGAGTTGCTCCCTGAATGACCAAGGCGATTTCGCAATTGGGTATCTGATATATTGCGAAATCGGATGTTTATTTTGATATAACGCCATATAAAGGATTCTTTTTATTTCAGTTCTGGGGTGAAACGTGCTCTGAAGTTGGATTTCCCAATCGGAGGGATGTCATCGACGGGCAAATTCTTACGGAATAAAAAAAAGAGTATCGAGCTTCTACAGCTCGATGTTCCCAACTATCGCTTGCAGGATCATTAGTGCATCTGCGCTCGTGAGATCACCATCGCGGTTGACATCACCGATGCGATACCCTACACCGTCTGAATCTGTGAGATATCCGGACGGTGTGTCTGGTTCATCGTCCCAGTAATCTGGCACGCCATCGGAATCAGAATCTGCCCATGAGTCTCCTTCTTGTAGGCATGCAAAGACCGGGGCAAAGCCATTGCTGGTTCTCTCCTGGAATTGAACTACCTCGTCGGTGCCAGATGGTGTTATGCAACTGGTTACCTCTCTTCTGTTGAAACTTAGATAGCTGCCATCATCCTTTGACCACGCTCCAACATTCCAGGGACAATCGTTAATCTTCTGCGATTCATCGCCAGTACCATCACTCGTATCGATCGCAACAGTGAACAATGTCACGTCTGATATGGTGCTAGGATCGATGTCTGTAAATGAGGCGGTCGTGGTCGCATCCTCTGGCAGCACCTTGTAATCTGTCGAGTAGTATGAGGCAAGCCGATCATATCCATGAGCTATCTCATACGCGTTATTACTACCATCATAATATGTGATCGCCAGAGCCATGGCGTAGTCATACCCTTTTCCAGATGCGTAATTTGACCTAACTGCCTGATAATTACCGTTTCCAGCAACAGCGGCTGTTACATTATATAATATCATTCCGTATTGATACTCTGCGTATCCATCAAATCCTTTGCTGTCAAGATAATACCCCTCAGCGTTGAGTGTGCTGCCCCCATTTAGGGACATCTCGAAGTCAGGGGTTGGATTAGGACCTGGATTCGGGCCTGTTTCTGCTTTTCGCCATCCGTAGTATACGTACAACATTGCGTTCGTTATAGTTGCACCAGCTGGGATTTCCGCAGTCAGACCATTGACCTGATTCTTATCCCCCTCATCGCCTATAGTGAAGTTTGCTATATGGGCATTTTTCACCGAGTCTCCAACCGAGTAGATCACCCCGCCAGTGCCCGAATATACTGTAGTCATCGGATTCTGTCCCCGATACCCAAAGCAAGTATCAGGCAACATATCATCAACACTACAGTCTCCGGTGGTGTTCCTGGATACTGTTAGCTTGTTGTTGGCTTCGTTAGCGCCCTCATCTACATTGCCATTGCAGTCAACAAATGCCGTCATCGAGATATTTTCGAGAACGGAGGGCTTCCAGTTACCAACTTCTATCACAGTGTTGCTGCCAGCATCCATTGCAGGTACAGCCCCTGTTAATATAGTCGGACCGCCCGCGTGTGCGATAGTTAGGCTCACATCACAACTGTCAGCAGTTGCATCACCAGTGTTCGTTATATTTACAGATAACACATTCGTCAAATCGGCGAATACGTAGTTGGGGTAAATATCGCTCACCTCAAGATCCGGAGCCGCCAGCGCAGGCGCAACCGTCATGAGAACAGCGATGCATACCAAAGATATCATTTTTTTCACTTTTATTCCTCCTATGTTGCTATTCTGTTATTAATCTCAAACTATTTCGAGATACTCGCAGCAATAATCTTACTGCCTGTGTGTAAATGACACAACAGCATATAAGTGTTACTCCTGTCAGAGAATCGCGCTTACTAGATCTCGGCAGTATCGCCGGGCGTGATTACTACCCTTGCGATCCTGTGCATCCCTATTTCGTTTTCATTCGATATGTTCAGTACAGTGGAATTGTTCGTTTCATTGTTAGCGCTGGGTGCTATTTCAGGCTCATCCGAAAGATAGAAATAAACGTTTAGTATAACCGAAATCAATGCGACCAGAATCGCAACAATCGATATAATTTTCCACCGGTTCTTATTATGCTCAGTATCTGGCGTAGATGTCATACATCCCCCCATCCAGCTGTATTGCAAACGTGCCATCGTAACTGGTCGTGGTTCGGTAGATATAGGTATCGTTATCTTCGTCGAAGTTTTTGTCGTCATCCTCATCAAAGAAGCAGATCTCGGTTTTGTAATCCTGTGTCTCGTTGGTGTACGGATCATCGAAGAGCGTGAGTGTTCTTTCTGGTTCACTGGTCTCTGTGATGTTCATCCACATATTGTAATCGGGTTCGCAATCAGAGGGCACCGCATATACCAGGATATCCCTTGCTTCCCTGTATCTGGTGATTCGATCGAACCGATCAAGGACTGTAAACCTGAGCGTCCCGAAGACTGCGCCGTACGTATCATCAGAGATGTAGTGGATGCCCATGTCTGTGAGCTCACCCACCACCACAGCAACCAGGTCAAGCTTCTCCACCTTCTGCCCGCGCTCAAGAATGAGGAGTGCGGTGCTCGGAACCATGTAGTCGCCCTTGTCTACGATGTATGCGTAATTTCCACTGGTACCGAGATGATCGGTCACGTCACGCTCATCTATCGCAAGATCGTCATATGGTTCGCCATTGTAGACATCCTCATCCCAGGTCTCATTGTTGAACCCGAGTTCATTATTTCCCTTGTCGCCGGATGGAACAACTGTTATAAGCGTCGCCTTCTTCACCTCAGCAAGATCGATCACGCCTGAAAAGAAGATATTCGTTGTTGCATCCTCTGACGTGATCTCGACACCGTCGTCATCTGTTTCATAGATCATGTCGCAGCCCTCGTTTATCCAGTACTCGATCTCGGGTTCTGTTAAGTCCTCATAGACAGCCACAAGATCGACTCCACAAACTGCAAACTTTGCATAATCCTTGCCGATATTCTCCACAACAGTTGTGTAATTGATCTTACTTCCATTTCCGTCTTCTATGTAATCTGTTACGTTGTAGCAGTACGTGCCGCTCGGATAGTCATTGGAACCGTAACCCTTCTGATCGGTGTATTGTCGGTCCGTCGATAGCTTGCGATCATTGAAGGTAACCTCCATCTCTGCATCACTACCTTCGGCCCCTTTCTTCCCCCATGTCCAGTAGATATACAGCCGTGCGTTCCGGGCGATCGCATTATCAGGCAGCGTCAGATTGCACTCGACCGCATACTCATCACCAGGACTCATGGGTTCCGCGTAACTGCTGTTTCCGATTGTGTACAGGATGCTGCCGTTGATGGTGCCATGCTCGAACGTCTCGATCGAGTCATCGCCATAGTATCCCATCGACTCACCCACCTTAACAACGGAGACTGCCGCGTTGTTTGTCTCGTCTGCCTCGTCAATCACGTTGTTGACATCCACCATCGCAGAGAGCGTGTACTCGATCGTATCGTCCGGATTCCAGATGAATTGCACAGTCTCGCTCTCGCCCGCGCCGAGATCAGGGATGCGGACCGATCCTAGGAGGATGCTTCCCACAGACAACTCGAGATTGAACGCAGTCGTGATATCATAATCACCCTGATTTCGCACAACGACCTCGATTGTGTTGTCAGTCTCCGTAAGGATCGAGTCGGGCACTTTGATCTCGGTGATTGTCAGATCCGGCTTCGTCTCCGAAGGCGGTGGTGTTGGCGTTGGTGCGCCGCCGCTCGCAAGCGTGAGCACCGCAATGAACGGATGAATCGAGGATTCAGTGCCTCTTTTGAATAACAGGGAATTTCCTGCCGGATCAAAGTTATTCGAGACATCGAAGGTCTTGAGATCGAAACCATAAGCAGAATCCGCCATGCTGTCTGCCACATCATCGCCTCCGATCTGGTTGTCGTTTATGTAGAGGTAATCCTTCTCTCCCGGATCCCCACAGAGATACCCGACGGTGAGGCTTGCATCCGAATTTGTGGATGTTGCGGCAGAGATGGTAGTGGTGCATTTATCGTGCGGCGTCTTGTAGTTCAGATTCTCGTGCCCGTCGTTTATCCAGTATTCAACCTCTGGCGCGCCCTCACTCTTGTAGACTGCGGCAAGCGTGATACCGTAAACCCTGCCATCGATGTCACCGGCAGTCACGACCGATGCGGTGTTGACTCCCTTTGTGAGGCGGGAGGTGACATCGTATGTCACAAGGTACACCCCGTAGCCGGTGCACATCACGTTTGGGTTGCTGTCCGCTTTACCTGCAAGGTTCAGCTTTCCGAGCGTCACACCGTTGATCGTGGTCTCGACCGTTCCAGTGTAGTCCGGGGTTCCGCCCCAGACACCGACATGTAGCCGGGCATAGACAACGTCCCCGGGCAGATCGAAGCTCTCGGTGTATGGCGTGCTCTTGGCATCCTCGTTGCCATGTCCACCAGCTACGTACACCCCACCGGCAACGGTGCCATGCGTAGCAGAAACGATCGGTGTGCCATCAAATTTGTAATCCGCCGCTGCCTGCTGGGCAAGGGTCAGCAGCAATATGGATAATAGTAGATATTTAAATTTTGTCATAATTCACACCAATCCAGATAATTTTTTTTGTACAATCCCGTCTCATGATAGTCTCCTCGCTATAATGATCGATGCGAGAATCGTGAGAATCCCGATGAGTGATTCGAATCCCGGTGCCGATTCTGTTGACCCGGAAGATGGCGCCGGAACCTTCCCTGTATGTTCCATGATCAGCACTGCGCCAACAGGCTGCAAGTATCCATCTATCTTCCGATTGTATGTCATGTTGTTCTGTGGCTGGATGTAATCGGTAACATCCCAGGAGTCAAGATCAAAGCACAGGTCCCTCCACACATACGCCCCGCCTCTGGTGCACCCGCCATCTGCAGCATCCTCCGCGATCAGATGACTGTTGAATGAGAGCGTGTCGTTCACACCCTCGTTTCCAGAGAGGTACATCGTCCAGAGTGTGGCAGACTTGAGATCATCGGAACTTTCGAACATCCTCTCGAAAGAGACGGTCTCGCAGTCGTGCTCTGTCCGGTAATTCAGGTTTATGTTCCCCTCACAGATCCAGTACTCCTTACTGGTTTCGGAGGAATCGCTGTAGACTGCAACGAGCGTGGTTCCCTTGACCCTGCCGTCGATCTTGCCGCCTGTTGCGATCGTTGCAGTATTGTCATTGCCGCCGGTGACATATTCCGCCACATCGTAATGGACCCAGTACTCGCCATTTCCGGAGCAGTAGACCTCCGAATTGGTGTCGTTTAGCCCCGCAAGAGATATCGTTCCAAGATCGTGCTCGTTGAATACCACCGAAACCCAGCCGGTCGCTTCCTTTGTACCGCCTTTCACACCCACATAGAGGCGTGCGAAGAGAAGATCGGAAGGAACGCTTTCAAAGACCTGCATGTATGGCGAGGTACTCACCCCGTGCCCGCCATCGACATAGACGCCTCCTACGACTGTGTCGTGCCGGATCGTATCGAGGTTGAATCCGTCAGAGGCGTATTGTGCGGATGCAACGGGAAGGGAGGATAGTATGAGCGTTACCGCCAGTACGTACCCGATTTCGTTGACACGATGGTATGCATTCTCTCGAACGATATTCCAGTTCATGGTCGTCTTCTCGATGCAATGATCGATACGGTGATTACGAGACTCGTAAGGAGTGATCCGAACCCTGATGTCGATTCTGGTGCCGATGATGATTCGGATGGTGGTTGATGCGAGCCGTAAGAGACCACAAGAAACGCGTTGCTCGGAGCCATGAAGTCTCCCTCATCCCGGATCTGTACCGTGTTATCGCGGGCTACCAGATGCGCGCTCACATCGCGCTCATCGATTGCGAGATCCGGATACGGATCGCCTGCGTACACGCCGCGATACGTCTCCTCATTAAATGTCAGTGTGTTTTCACCCTTATCCCC
>CBDAFH010000167.1:0-20619 GCA_965195165.1 uncultured ANME-2 cluster archaeon
TTTCCATTAACTATCTCGGATTGGTACACTACCGTTAAATTCCCGGCATTCGTGACTGCGAGCACAAGCGAAGCAGCGCCGAAGGCATAAAACCCAACCATGTCTGAGCCCCGGGGTCATTTGATACCCCTGGCAACTTGACCCCCGCGGCACCAAATACTTTATTTACATATAGCCGCCCAAAGGAACCATAATGACTGACATCGAAGAAACGCCAGAAGAAACGGCAGAGATAAAACATCTTGTACGTATCGCAAACGCTGATCTGGATGGACACCGGTCGGTTCAGTACGCGCTCACCGGATTAAAGGGCGTTGGTAGGCGGACATCAAGGATTCTCGCAGACAGTGCCGGGATAGATCCGACATCGATCATAGGGTCACTGGGTGATGCTGAAATCGAAAAACTCAAGCAGGCAATCGCGAATTTTGAAAGTGCGGTTCCGACATGGATGCTGAATCGAAGGCGGGACTTCCTGACCGGCGAAGATAAACATATCATCGGTGTGAATCTTGGGTTATCTGTGGACGAGGATATCAACATCATGAAGAAGACCCGCAGCTACCGTGGAATCCGGCATGAGCGGGGCTTAAGGGTTCGCGGACAGCGGACACGGTCGACAGGAAGAAGCGGTGCCACGGTTGGCGTCAGCAGGAAACGTATAGTGAAGTAGGTGAATTCATGGGACATCCACGCAAATATCATAAAACATACAGCACGCCACGACATCCATGGCGGGCAGAGAAACTCGCATTCGAGAGTGAACTGGTCAAGACTTACGGGCTTCGGAACAAGCGGGAGGTCTGGACTGCCGAGAACATTCTTCGTAAGTACAGGCGCGCTGCACGCAGATTGCTCGCCGAATCCGCAGCAAAAGGAGAACTTGCCGGACATACGAAAAATGAGGCAGACCAGATCATCGCGCGGTTGCAGCGTTACGGGGTCCTGAAGACCGATACGGATCTGGACGCTATCCTGAGTCTTGAGATCGGGGACATCCTCGAACGGCGTCTCCAGACACAAGTGTACCGGCAGGGACTTGTGCACAGTATGCGTCAGGCGCGACAGTTCATCACGCACGGACACGTTGCAATATCCGGGCGCAGAACGTCGGTACCGAGTTATTTCGTATCAAAGGAAGAAGAGATGCTGATCGACTATTACAAGAACTCTCCGCTTGCGCATGAGATGCACTCCGAGCGCCCGACCAGAGTTCAGGAAGGGGATAGCATACTTACCAAGGAGGCATGATAGAATGGCAGAACAGAAATGGGCTGTTGCGAATATACATTCATCGTTTAACAATACACTGATCACGGTCACCGACACGACCGGGGCTGAGACTATCGCAAAGTCATCAGGCGGTATGGTCACCAAGGTGGCGCGGGACGAGGGCTCCCCGTACATCGCAATGCAGATCGTCGGTCAGATCGTGGACCAATTGAAGGATAAAGGATTTACAGGCGTACACATCAAGATCAGGGCGCCGGGCGGCAACAAGCAGCGAAGTCCGGGACCGGGCGCGCAGGCGGCTGTACGTGCTTTCGCGAGAGCCGGAATACGCATCGGAAAGATCGAGGATGTGACACCGCTGGCGCACGACGGCACCATGGCAAAGGGTGGACGGCGTGGCAGACGAATCTAAGATTTAGATTAGATTTAACAGGGCTTGTCGGATCGACAGCACTGTTTCGCAACCCAGGATTCGAGTGCGCGGTTGAACTCAGCGGCATCCACGTAAATTTTGCCGCAAACCGGGCACTTTGATCCATTTACATCTCTTTCGTATCGCTTGAGAGTCGTTGGCACAGTCAGCGCGCCGCATTCACACCGCAGGGTCTGTGGTTCGGGCATGATGATGATATGGTGCGGGATTCGGGATTAAACTTGCTGTTCACGCTTCATACCTCGCTATTCCTGATCCGGAGACTATTTTAGATCCATGCACAGGAGAAGATAAGACGTTTAACGATAGACGAAACACTATCATGTCCCACTTCGAGATCACACACAAGGACTCAGCAGGCAGAATCGGGAGATTGCACACCGCACACGGGAGAATCGAGACCCCGACAGTCATGCCTGTGGTAAACCCAAACATACGGATGATACCTGCGTCCGAACTCACGAAATTCGGGGCAGAGATCGCGATCACCAATGCGTACATCATCTACCAGAACCCGGAACTGAAAGAACATGCACTGGATAGGGGTGTACATTCCCTACTCGATTTCGATGGCGCGATCATGACTGATTCGGGATCGTACCAGTTATCAGTGTACCATGACATTGATGTTTCATCGGAGGAGATCGTCCGCTTCCAGCAGATGATCGGCTCTGACATCGGTGTACCGCTTGACATCCCGACGCCGCCTGATGTGTCACACGATCGTGCCGGGTCAGAGATGAAGACGACGCTTGAGCGGTGCGAGGCGGCACGCAGGCTTATGGGGTCGGACGGGACGGCTGGCTCGATGCTCCTCGCAGGCCCCGTGCAGGGATCGACTCATCCCGATCTGCGGTACGAATGTGCACGCTCGCTCTCTGAGACGGGCTTTGACGTCTATCCGATAGGTGCGGTTGTGCCGTTGCTTGTGAACTACAGGTTCGCTGATATGGTGGATGTGATCGTCGCATCGAAGAAAGGGCTCTCTCCGGCTGCACCTGTCCATCTATTTGGAGCCGGGCATCCTGCGATGTTTGCGCTTGCGGTCGCGCTTGGATGCGATCTCTTCGATTCGGCAGCTTATGCGCTCTATGCGAGGGGCGGGCGGTATCTCACCTCTGACGGGACGTATCATCTGTCTAATCTTAAGTATCTCCCATGTTCTTGCCCTGTATGCGCATCGCATACCGCAGATGAGTTGCGAGCTGAATTTGCAAGTGGAAATTACATTTCACTTGCAGAACACAACCTGTATGCGACGTTTGAGGAGATCCGTCTCATAAAACAGTGCATCATCGAGGGCAACCTCTGGGAACTCGTCGAGCGCAGGTGCAGGGCGCATCCGAGACTGCTCGACGGGCTAAAGCGTGCCATCTGCCATACCGACTGGATCGAGAGGTTCGATCCGATCCAGAAGTCGACGTTCTTCTACTGCGGGAGCGAATCCGCATCCCGGGCAGAGGTGCGCAGGTTTGGTGAGCGGCTCGACCGGTTCGATCTGGACGGAACCGTACTTATTCGCACACGGAAAGTAGGGGGCGGGGCGGACCGGTTCGATCACGTGCTCAATCTGAAAGCGCCGTTTGGTGCGTATCCTGTAGAACTTGGCGAGACGTATCCGTTCAATGCAGAGGTGCCTGAGTTGTCAGAACCGGATTACGAGGCGGCTTCGGTCGCGCTCGGAAACGTGCTTCGCCTGATCAGACAGAATCCCGATGCAAGGTTTACGGTCGTCTGCGAATGGAAGCATCCGCTTCTTGCGGAGATCGGGGGTTGTCCGAACGTCGGGGAGATCTTATCCGGCAATGAGTGATTGCGGGGCATGGGGCATCACCTAAAATCAGCCCCGCCACGGGTAACTTCACAATCATGGCCCCCGGTTTGACCCCAATATTTATGATCGATGAGAAGTTTTATACTATGTACGTGTGGGGTTGATGTGTATGAATGAAACCGAGTGCACAAATTATAGAGGGCTATCATGCCATGCACTGGTCGCAGCCGTGGCGAAGGTATCGTATCAGCGGTTCCGGGACGCGCGCGTGCTCTTTGACCCGATCATCAGGGAGGCGACCCTGATCCGGATGCAGGAGCTGGGCATGGACATGTCGCTCAGGTTTGACCGACCGGAGGATGCGATCCACCATTTCACCGAGTTCACTCCGGATGTGCACGACTTTTGCATAACCACGGCACCGGGTGGCGCTGTCCGGCTTGAGATCGGCAGCACCTGCCCATTTCGGGATGCGTGCCAGATCGTGGATAAAAAAATCGGGATGATTAAGGGATGTGCCGAGGCGATCGTACTGCTGCAGGTGATCGAATGCGTATGCCCGCAGGGCGAGTCCCTCACTTATGACTTCCAGCCGGCACATCGGCGGGATCAGGCATGTACAATCCATATAGGCACGGTCGAGCAGATCGTACTGAACCAAGAAAGCCAGGGCCTGTATACGGACTGATATCTCCTATACTTTCTTCGCCTCCGAATAACAACTGGGAGAGCGATGGTTTGTTCATATACATGATCGTGGGCTCTCCTGTGATATTTCCGAGTTCTGCTGCTATATCGATGGCATCATACATATTGCCGGTCTCATCCACCAGACCGAGCTCCATAGCCGCCGCACCGGTGTATATCCGCCCGTCTGACAGGTTCAACACCTCTTCCCGGGTCATGTTCCTGCCGGCAGCGACATCATCCACAAACATTGAGAAGACCTCCATCACAACTTCATTGGCATACGCCTGCTCGTCCGCAGTCAGGTTTCTCCAGTCCGCGCCCATGTCCTTAAATTCCCCGGATTTTGCAACCCAGTGCTCAATCCCTTCCTCGTCATAGTATCCGCTCTTGTTCTCAAAGGCCCATATCACTCCGATGCTGCCTGTGATGGTGCCTGGATTCGCAACGATCCGGTCGGCAGGTGCTGAGATATGGTATGCAGCGCTTGCAGCGACATCACCCATCGAGATCACGACCGGCTTCTTCTCTTTCGCCTTCTCAATCTCCTTTTTGATCTCCTGCGATGCTGCTACCGATCCGCCTGGGCTATTTACCCGCAGAACGATTGCTTTTACATTATTATCGTCTGCCGCAAGTCTCAAGTACTTGCAGACGCTTTCTGATGTTGAAACCCCGAATCCATCGGGTATTCCACCTGTAATCATCATTCCTTGTACATAGATCACTGCAACCTGATCTTTGTCGGTATAGGCGTCGCGGAGATCAACGCCACCAAAGATCACTGCGAGACTCACTCCAATGATCAGTATCAGCGAGAGCACGATCGCAACGTAGGTGAGGAATCCTCTCGACGAACCTCCTTTCGGCGGCGAGGTGGGCGCGCCCGGCGGGACCTGTGTCTGCGGCGTCGGGGATAGCGGCACGGGGATGGGTTGGGGGGACGTATTGGTGCCGAGGTATCCATCATCGATCCGACTCTCTCGATCCGTCTTATCACCGACCGATGCCTCAATCTGCCCGGTTTTAGCATCCATGTCCGATCTCTCCGTTTCCGCGCTATCTATATGCTCCTGCCCTGTCATCGTTGATCTATTGGTTGTGTGGTATTAAAAGCGTTCTGAAAAGTAGGTAGTGCCCTACTCCGGAATAGTCAATGAAAATAAAAGAACTCATACCACACACTTCCGCATCCGACATACCACCTTAATATATCCTCGTACAATCTATAAGTTACAGCTATACAAGCCCCGTAGGGTAGCGGTCAAGCCTGCAGGTCCTTGGAACCTGCGACGGCGGTTCAAATCCGCCCGGGGCTATCCAAGCGATATGATTATATGATTGTACCGTATAATATCGCGGAGTGACTGATATGCTATCTGTGAACGAGACTGCACTGGACATCGTGGAGGAGATGATCGACCTAAGCGAGGAGTTCAAGATCAAAGCTCACACGCTTGACAATGGCGCTACAGTCATCGATTGTGGTGTCGAGGTGGCAGGTAGTTATGAAGCCGGGCTTGCATTTACTGATGCATGCATGGGCGGGCTTGGGACTGCAACACTCTGCATGCGAAGCATCGGTAACGTGCCGCTTGCATTCGTTGATGTCGTTACTGATCATCCCTGCATCGCATCTCTCGGCGCACAGACCGCAGGCTGGCAGATCTGTGTCGGGAAATATGTTGCGATGGGTTCGGGACCTGCGCGTGCGCTCGCGCAGAAGCCGGCAGCACTCTTTAAAAGAATCGCATATCATGACGATGCCGACTGCGCGGTCATCGTGCTCGAATCGAACAAACTGCCAGACGATGAGGTTATGCAGTTCATCGCTGATGGGTGCGGGGTCGATGTCGGGGATGTATTTGCACTGGTTGCGCCGACCGCGTGCATCGTTGGGTCGGTGCAGGTATCAGGGCGCGTGATCGAGACCGCAATCCGCAGGCTGGATGATCTCGGATTCGATACGCGAAAGATAGAATATGCGGCAGGAACCGCACCGGTCGCTCCGGTGATGCTTGACGAGATGCGTGCGATAGGCGCGACAAACGATAGCATCATCTATTCCGGCTCGGTGGTGCTTGCAACCAGTGGATTTGAGGAGGAGATCTTCAAACAGGTGCCTGCCAGGACATCGCAGGACTATGGCAAGCCGTTTTACAAGACGTTTGAGAGTGCAGGGTACGACTTTTCCAGGATCGATATGGCCATATTTGCGCCAGCCGAGATCACGGTCAACGATCTCGATACCGGAAAGACGTACCACACCGGGTATCCGGGCGAGGAAGTGATCCTCGAATCGTACGAAATTAGCGGAATTTAATTAAAGAGGAGTTATCTTGTTTCCAACAAAGAAAGTTCAGAGCATGATCGGGTCCAGGGTACAGGTTGAGATGAAAGGCGATGTGCACCTTCTCGAGGGCGAACTCGAGAGCGTGGACGACTATCTGAATCTGCATCTACTGGATACCGTGGAGATTGCTGACGGAGAACGGCTCCGTTCTCTCGGATCAGTCGTACTTCGTGGCAATAACATCATTCTAATCATCCCGGTCGAATAAAAATGGAGATGGCGGTTGATGGAAGAGATCGAAGAGCGCGCACTTGGATTGATACGTCGCGGCAAAGACGGAATATTGCAGAACCAGCTGCGGCTGGAACTCGGGATCGACGGCAGAAGCTGTGCGCGCATCATCCGCACACTTCTGGACGCAAAATCCGTTGGACGCGAACTGGTGACGACAAATGGCGTCCGGGCATACCTGATCAGGTTCGCCGGCGGAGTCCGAAAATATGAACTGCTGATGGCAGGAGTGAAGTTTGATCCATGCGTCGGATGCATCGATGAATGCGATCCTGTCAGATGCGCCCGGCTGACCAAGTGGATCAGGGCACTGGGCGTAGCGCTATGAGCGGGATTCCGATCCCGCTATACAGCATCGTAGCAGTAGCCGCGCTGTTATTTGGGTTCTGGGCTGTCATGCTGATGGACTGCTTGAAACGCAACGAACTCAAATTTCACACCGAGATGCCGAATCCAAAGCGTATGTGGACGATACTGCTCATCGTCGGGATTCCATGGTGCGCTATCATATACTTTGTCGTTGTGAAGTGGAATGATTGAAGGGGCGGAGTTTTTGGCAGATGAATGGGTGTGTAAAGTGGGTTTGAATCTACTTGCGGTATGTAAATCGCGATTTTAAACTACTGTTTCAACCATGCCTGCCTACTCCGGTCACCGCATCGATAGCCCGCATCAGCATCTGGTTCTCTTCCCTCGTCCGAACCGCCACCCTGATATATCGCCCATCCAGACCCCGAAACGTTGCACAGTCTCTAACAAGGATCCCGTTGCCTGCCATTCTCCTTACCATCTCCTGCGAATCCATGCCTGTACTGCTGATATCAATGATAATGAAGTTGACGGCGCTTTCATGGGGGGCGAACCCGCGACTCGTGAATGCTTCCATGAGATACCGCCGCTCCTTTCGTATCAAAGCAATCGACCGCTTGAGATAGTCCCCTTTCATACATGCGCCCATAAGCCCCCTCCCGATCGCCTCGGCAGGCGCGCCGACGTTCCAGACGAGCCGTGCATGGTTGAGCAGTTCGGCAACCCCTGTTGATGCGATCCCGAAGCCGAGTCTCAGTCCCGGCACAGCAAACACCTTCGTAAGCGATCTCGACACGACTACGAAATCAGAGTCAAATACGGAATGCGCAACCGATTGGGCGGGATCTGAGAGTTCTATGAACGCCTCGTCCACAAATAGGAACGTTTCGGCATCAGTGCAGCGGTCTGAAAGCCGCATCACATCGTCCCTTGTGATCAGATCTCCTGTCGGGTTGTTCGGATTGCACAGGAATACAGCGCTTGCATCCGAGATCTGACCGGACGAGAGTTCGAGAATCTCTGGATAATCATGGTACTGCACGTCTGCGCCGAAGAGCTGGCACTGGAACGCGTATTCATCGAATGTGGGTGCAGGGATGATCACGGAATCACCGCGCTCGATTACGGTCTCTGCAAATAGCCGGATGAGTTCTGATGATCCGTTCACAGGCACGATATTCTCTGCCGTGATCCGGGCAGTGCCGTTTGTCCCTGAACACGCCTCAACAAAATCAGCGGATACGGCTCTCAATTTGGGATAGTTGTTGTCAGGATAATGAAAAATTCCCTCGATCTCCCGGATCGTGGTTGGGACGTCGGGCATGCCCATTGGATTCAGATTTGCGCTGAAATCGATCATCGGTTGGTTGGAATCCGCATACTCCGCTATCCTGCCGCCATGTGTGCATGGAGCGCAGCCCCGCACCTCCTGCCGTACAAATCGCGTAATATCCTGACGCATAGACCTCATGGATCACTGGAGGTACTCATCAAGGCTGCTCACGCCCTCGAGTTCGCTGGACTCGACCGCAACCTGATCAAAGAGACTCTTGCGCACATGGACTGGCGAGTCCGTCCGCACCGCGATCGCTATGCAGTCACTTGGTCTTGCATCGATCTCCTTCTGCGAGTCTTGTGTACCGATGACCAGCCGCGCATAGAACGTGCCCTCGTCCAGATCATCGATCAGGATGCGTTCCACCGTGCCGCCGAGTTCACTTACCAGCGAGACTATGAGGTCATGGGTCATGGGTCTCGGCGACCGTTCTTTTCGCAGCGCAAGGTGTATCGACATCGCCTCTGCATGGCCGACAAAGATCGGCATGATGCTGTCGCCGTCGGCAAGCAATACTACTGGCGACATCTGCTTCGGGTTGCCAACCATGTATACGCCCTTGATTGTAGCGTCGATGGTATCCATCATCTCACCAGATTAATCGTAATATCCGGTCGCATACCTCGGTGCCTGATGTGGGAAAGCGGATTAACCCCGCTTCCCAAGATGCGCACCGACGCTCGGTCTTGTCTTCTCTGTGCCCTTACCGCGTCCTCGCTGTCCCTTCGACTTCCGCCCGGCACTGGTCAAGCCCCGCTCTGCCCTGCCCCGTGTATTGCAGATCCAGTTAAGACGCGAATCGCTCTTGATCACAGGATGGTGCGGATCGACCAGGATAACCTCGTACCATATATGTTTTCCATCATCGCCAACCCAGTACGAGTTTAAAACTTCCATATTTATGTATTTTCTGCTCGTGCGCTCCTCTGCTATCAACTGCAAACTCTTCTTCGCAGTTATCTTACGCATCCCCATCCGTTTCGTCCTTCGTCCACGTATGTATCTCGGTTTGCGCCTGCCGCCACGCCGCACCCTTGCACGCACCACAATGATACCTTCTTTCGCCTTGTATCCAAGCGATCGTGCGCGATCGATGCGTGTCGGTCTTTCGACCCGGGTAACGCTTCTATCCCTGCGCCATTCCTGTAGACGCTGCTGTCTGAGCTCGCGTACGTACGTCTTGTCTGGATTTTTCCATGCGTCTCTTATATACCCATAAAACGATTTTGCCATTATTATTTCACCTTTTCTGGTTCAACTGCTCTTTTCACAGTCACATTCCAGCAATTCGGAGTTTAGTCTTATAGCGGGGTCGCTATTAAATGTGCCTGTCACTTCCATCCCCGAGTCACTGGATCGTCAGGGATCACCCTTTCCGAATTCGTGGGATTCGTCCAAACGTGTGCATTCGTGATAAATCACGAATTTAGTCTATTTCTGGCAGTTTTTATCACGAATTTCACGAATGGACAAATGGCACGAATTTATTCCATTTTAATATTCGTGAAATTCGTTTATTCGTGCCATTCGTGATCCCTAAGCACTTAATATCACACCAGCACAATTCCTCTACGAGACACTCGCAACGCGAATTACTAGAGAGTCAAAAGATCGCAAGCGGCACGCCGCGACAGCCCCTCACAGCTCAAGCGTCGCACGCACCATTCCATGCTCCCGCGCAGGTTCTATCACAAAACCGCGGCTTTCACATAACCCGAGCATGTTTTGGTTATCAGAGAGCACCTCGCCCCATATCCGCCGTAACCTGAAGTCTCTTGCGACATCGATCACCATATCCAGCAGTTTCCCGCCGACCCCGCGCCCCTGCCACAGGTCCGTGACCGCCTCCCCAAACTCCGCGGTCTCTTCGCCAGGCTCGGTAATCAGTCTTCCAACGCCGACCATCTGGGCCTCGCCATCCTCTTTCACAAACGCCGCAATCGCAATCTCACGGTCGTAGTCGATGTTGCAGAACCGCACAGCCATGCTGTGGTCGAAGGACTGCGGTCCGAAGAACCGGTATCGCACAGTCTCCTTGGAGAATGAATTCACGAGATCGATCCAGAACTTCTCATCCTCCGGGCGGATCACCCTGAGCACGATCTCGATTCCTTCATTGTTCACCCACTTCTGCTGGTATTTCGTCGGGTATCTGCTGATGATGAGGTGCTTTCCAGGTGGTATCACAGTACCGACCTTCTTCGGGTCGATGATGATGCGTGCATCGAGCGCAATGATCGATTTATCGTCCACGTAGATCGGGTTGATATCCATTTCGACTATTTCCGGGAAGTCTATGAGCATGTACGATATTTTAACAAGCGTCTCCTCGATAAAAAGGATGTTCGCAGGCGGTTTATCGCGAAATCCCTTCAGGAGACTGTAGATTTTGGTATCCTCGATCATGCGCCGTGCAAGAACCTGATTCAGTGGTGGAAAGCCGAGTGTCAGATCCCTGAACAGTTCGACAGCGGTTCCGCCCGCGCCAAAGAGGATCGCAGGACCGAATAAGGAATCGAACTTGGAGCCGATGATGATCTCGTAACCCTGATCCTCATCGATCATCTTCTGGACCGTTGCGCCGGTGATCAGGGCATCGGGCTTGCTCGCTTTCGTATTTGCAACCACGCGCTCAAACGCGCTCGCTCCTTCCTCCGGCGTTGCTACATCGAGGATCACGCCGCCCACATCGGTCTTGTGCGTCACATCCGGCGAGAGAATCTTCACAGCCACCGGAAATCCGATTTCGCTTGCAAGACTGGCGCACTCCCTCGCGCTTTTCGCGACAAGCATCCTTGCGACCGGAATCTGGTATGCATCAAGCACGGCTTTTGCCTCGGTCTCGGTTAAGATGGTTCTCTTCTCGCCGGCAACCGATTTGAAGAGATTTTTCACTTCCTCCCGCCGCGGGGTGAACGTTCTCACGATGTCGCCGGGCGCCTCGTATAGGGATGCGATGTTCTTGGTGTACTGGTACATCTGCAGGTAGACATCGACAGCCTGCTCAGGCGTCTCAAAATTCGGGATACCGTTTCGTTCGAGGATGTCTCTTCCGGACTCCACCGCGTCCGCACCCATCCACGACGCAAGAAGTGGCTTGTAATGTGGCATATTCCCGCTGGCGACCTCTGAAACGAGTTTTGCAGCACCCTCCGGATCGGTCATCGCCTGCGGTGTCAGAAGCACAATGATGCCATCGACATTCGTATCCTGAAGTAGATACGTAACCGCGTCCCGGTAGCGCTCAGGCGTTGCATCACCAAGGATGTCGACAGGGTTCTCGCGGCTCCAGAACGGGGGAAGTACCTTATCCAGAGCTTCCACAGTCTCATCAGAGAGTTCTGCGATAACGCCGCCTTTATCGATCAGCCGGTCTGCCGCAAGAACGCCGGGACCGCCTGCGTTTGTGATGATGGCAAGACGCGGCCCATGCGGTCTCGTCTGGACTGCAAGTGCTGCCGAGCATCCGAAGAGGTCCTCGATCTCAAGCACCCTTATTGCGCCAGCACGCTTAAATGCGGCATCGTAGAAGTTGTCATCGCCGGCAAGCGCGCCTGTGTGCGAGGCGGCTGCTTTTGCGGATCTTGCGAACCTGCCTGACTTGACAACGATGATCGGTTTATTCTTTGCAAAGTGCCTTGCCGCACTCATGAACTCGCGCACGTCTTTGAGGGACTCGATGTAGAGCATGATGCTGCCTGTTTCCGGATCCATCCCGAAGTAGTCGATCAGGTCGCCAAAGTCAACATCCAGCATCGAGCCGATCGATACGAATGCGCTAAACCCGATATGCCTGTGAGCGCACATATCGAGCACTGCCGTGCAGAGCGCACCGCTCTGGGATATGAATGCGACGCTGCCGTGCTCAGGCATCAGATGCGCGAAACTTGCGTTTAGGGAATAGCGCGGCATGATGATTCCGAGACAGTTCGGCCCTATGATCCGGATGCCGTAACTTCTTGCGATTTTACCGATCCGTTCCTCAAGTTTCCTGCCCTCTTCCCCGATCTCCTTAAAGCCCGCCGAGATTATGATGACGCCGCCTGCCCCTGCAACTCCGCACTCCTCTAGAATATCGGGTACCTGCGTCGCAGGGACTGCGATGATCGCAAGATCGATGCGTGCCGGGATCTGTGAGATGCTGCCGTACGCATGTATCCCCTGAACGCTTGAGCGTCTGTTGTTAACAGGATACACAACGCCCTCGTAGCCCACGCCGATCAGGTTGTGCAGCAGCATGTAACCGACAGAGCCCTTCGTGTTACTTGCCCCGATCACTGCGATGCTCTTTGGTTTGAATATCTTGTCGAGACCCTTGACGCTCATCTGATCGCCCCCGTCATTTGTGTTAATTGTTAGGAGGCGGTTCTACTTAAGATGTTTCGATGTTTCCGATTTTAGGCTTCTCAAAAGTCATGGATGGATCGGCTAAGAACCGATCCGAAAAGCCATGCAGCCCTGAACGTCACCATGAACAGCACGAACGGAAAAAATTGTGAGATATATAGCATAAGGATATACTATATACTTATTAAGGTAAAGTATATGTGCACCGATCGCCTACGTGGTGGTGGCGATATCGAAAATGCAGAAACGAACCGTTACACCCCAGAGGATGGTGATTGGCAATTCTTAACTCGATTTCGCGCGTGTGCCGCATACCTGTAAAATAACTGTGTGGATATGAGAATGAAAACCAGCGAGAGAATCATCGAACTCCTTCTATTCCTCTCAGCAGCAACCGCGGTCACGATCGTTGCGTTGATAATTATCTTTCTCTTAAAAGAAGGGCTTCCGGTACTCGTAAAAGTGGGGGTCATCGATTTCTGTCTCGGAATGAACTGGAACCCCATATCGCTAGCAGGAGAACCGTCGTACGGGATTTTCCCGATGATTGTGGCATCGTTCTATGTTGCGATAGGGTCGCTTATCATAGCAGTGCCGCTCGGACTTATGTGTGCGGTCTTTCTTGCCGAGATTGCGCCGTCGTGGGCAAGGTCGATACTCAAACACGCAATCGAACTATTGGTCGGCATCCCATCCGTGATTCTCGGGTTCGTAGGGCTTGTGTTGCTGGTTCCGTTCATCAGGGACCATTTCGGGGGCTGGGGATTCTCCATTCTCGCGGGATCCATCATCCTTGCGATAATGGCGCTTCCGCGTATCATCAGCATCTCGGATGATGCGATCAGGTCTGTTCCGCGTGAGTACAAGGAAGCATCGCTTGCGCTTGGTGCAACGCACTGGCACACGATCCGAAAGGTGATCCTGCCAAGCGCACGATCCGGGATCGTCGCAGCAGTCATACTTGCAATGGCCACCTCCATCGGCGAGACGATGGCTGTCTTGATGGTCGTTGGCAATACCCCCATACTTCCGGCTCCGATCTATGACATTCTCGATCCGGTAAGACCGATGACCTCGAATATCGTGCTTGAGATGAGTTATGCGACCGGAGACCACGCAAGCGCGCTGTTTGCGACAGGAATCGTGCTCTTCATCGTGGTTGCTGTACTGAACGTTATATCGCACAGGGCACTGAAATCAAAGATGGGGACCAGACGATGAAATCATTAATCTCGCCGGCAACATCAGACAGGGCAGCAATGGTGATGCTGTGGGTATCCGCATCCATAGCCATACTGACACTCCTATTTATTCTCGGTTATATCGTGGTTCAGGGGATTCCTGTGTTGACGCTCTCGTTCCTGCTCGAATCACCGAGGTTAAGCGGGGCAGAAGGTGGCATCCTCCCTGCGATCGTGGGAACGCTCTGCCTCATGCTGGTGGCGCTACTTTCAGCGGTCCCTATCGGCATCGGCGCTGCGATATACCTCGCAGAGTACGCGCCGGAGGGTGCGGTGACCCGCATCATCTCATTCGGTGTCGAGTGCCTGGCAGGCATCCCCTCGATCGTGATCGGGCTCTTCGGATACGCATTCCTTGTAATCTACCTCGGATTCGGTTTCTCGATCATCTCAGGCGGGCTTGCGCTCATGTTCATGATACTGCCGTGGGTCGTCAGGGTCTCGGAGGAGTCGCTCAAAGCAGTGCCGGGCGGTCTGCGTGAGGGCAGTCTTGCGCTCGGCGCGACGAAGTGGCAGACCGTGAGCCGGGTGGTGCTTCCAAGCGCAGTTCCCGGCATCACGACCGGGGTCATACTCGGGGTAGGGAAAGCGATCGGGGAGACTGCTGTTATCATGTTTACAGCCGGGTCATCGCTTCTGATGCCGACTTCCCTCTTCGATCCGGTGCGTGCGCTGCCGTATCATCTCTATATCCTCGCATCAGAAGGTATCTCGAATCCAATGGCTTACGGCAGTTCGGTTGTGCTGCTTGTGATGGTACTTATGATCAATCTTGCAGCGGTTGCGATCCAGCGGCATTACGGGAGGCACCATGTCAGAAATTGAGATCGAAAGCAGAAACCTGGATTTATGGTATGGCAGCGCGCAGGCGCTAAAGAACATCTCGATGGCGATGCCTGAAAAGAAGGTGACCGCGATAATCGGACCATCCGGATGCGGCAAGTCTACGTTCATCAGGTGCATCAACCGGATGAACGATCTGGTCAAGGACTGCCGCATCACAGGCGAAATGCTCTTTGAGGGCACGAATATCTACGGCAACAGCGTGGACGCGGTCGAACTCCGGAAGAAGATCGGGATGGTCTTCCAGAAGCCAAATCCGTTCCCGATGTCGATCTACGACAACGTCGCTTACGGGCCCCGCGTGCACGGTCTCAGGAACAAGGAGGAACTTGACCGGATCGTCGAAGAGAGTTTGAAAGCCTCTGCGCTCTGGAACGAAGTTGGGGACATTCTGGATCGGTCTGCGGTCGATTTAAGCGGCGGGCAGCAGCAGCGGCTCTGCATCGCCAGAACGCTTGCAGTGAAGCCCAAAGTCATACTGTTCGATGAGCCGTGCAGTGCTCTTGACCCGATCTCGACTGCGAAGATTGAGGATCTGATCAACACGCTAAAGCACGAGTACACGATCGTTATAGTGACGCACAACATGCAGCAGGCTGCCCGGGTGTCGGATCATACAGCCTTCTTCCTGCTTGGCGAGCTTGTGGAGTTCGGGAAGACGAAGCAGATCTTCGAGCTTCCTGAGAAGAAGAGCACAGAGGATTACATAACCGGAAGGTTCGGGTGAATGGAGGCGAGGGATGCGATTCGAACGCACGAACTCCTACGAGATGAGGTCATAGAGGGCGTTGTTCTTTTTCTCGATCTCTATTACCTTGTCGAAGATTTCTTCTGTCGTAGGCCGATATCCACTAAAACAAGAATTGAAATATGTGGCCAAAATCATTTTATACATAAAAAACTAAAAGTTGCAGGCATATATCCACTAAAATAAGAATTGAAACCATGAACGCCTCAATATTGCTATGCCGTAGGGGATAAAATTATGAAAACAAAAGTTGGTCAGCTAGAAGTTTCTTACAGTGCGCGCGGTATACCAGCGTATAGCCTTGAGCTTTGGCATGATGGTTTAAAAAAACACCGCCTTATAAGAGGCAGAGAAGATGCTGTTGTTCTTCGCAAAGCGGAGATTCAAATTGCCGAATGGGAAGAAAAGTGGGTATTAGCTGTTGCTCGTGAAAAAGGGCGCCTTGACAAAGAGAGTCAAAAAAGGGAGCAGGAATCAAATAAGAACATAGCTTCAAGTCGCACTGAAGAAGCCCTCGGTGAGATCAATCGCCTTGGTAACATTCTGAAACAAACGCTTGGGGTTGATGATGCCATAAACTGGGACAATCTCAAAGATATGTCCGAATTTCCTGAACCAAAACCAACAAGAGCCAAGCCGCCAGTTAAATCTCAAGCTCAAACCAAACCCAAAGAACCCAAGTTAAGTGACAACGCTTATCAACCAAGATTTGGCTTCATGGACAAACTAATTTCTTCTCGCAAAGACAAACTTATTGCTGAACACAAAGCTCGTTTTGAGACCGATTATAAAAGCTGGCAGGAGGATGTGCGCACCATAGGGCAAAACGAAATTGCCGCCGAAAAAACATTCCAATCTGCCATTGAATCCTCAAAGCAGAAGTACGAATCGGATTTACAGACGTGGGAAAGTCGAAAAGCTGAATTCATTGAACAACAAAATGCGTCTAATGAGGCAATAGAAAAGCAGCGTGCATCATATTTAGCAGGCACTTCCGATGCGATTATTGACTATTGCGACATGGTTCTGTCTGAATCCGACTATCCAGATTTATTCCCCAAGGAATTTGATATTGACTACAACGACGAAACAAAAGTTCTAATCGCTGATTACGCGATGCCAGCGCCAGAAGACATTCCGACTCTGAAAGGCATTAAATATGTTGCAAGCAAGGACAACTTCGAAGAGCAGCACATTACTCAGGCACAACTTTTCAGAATATATGACAATCTGCTATATCAAATTGCATTACGAACGATTCACGAAATATTCGAATCTGACGTAATTGAGGCAATCACGACTGTCGTATTCAATGGCATTGTAACCTCAATTGATAGAAGCACAGGCAAGCAAGCAACTGCATGTGTCCTTTCAGTGCAAGCTCAACGCGAGGAGTTCACTTCCATCAATTTGGCCAATGTTAATCCGAAAGCGTGTTTCAAGGCACTAAAGGGGGTCGGCAGTTCAAAACTGCATGGACTTGCTCCAGTGCCACCCATTATGCAGCTTCGGAGAGAAGATGGTCGCTTTGTCTCAGCTTATGAAGTGGCAAATACTTTAGATTCATCCTTCAACCTTGCAGCAATGGATTGGGGAGACTTCGAGCACCTAATACGAGAGGTGTTCGAGAAAGAATTTTCTGTGAATGGTGGAGAAGTTAAGGTTACACAAGCCAGTCGTGATGGCGGTGTGGATGCCATCGCTTTTGACCCTGACCCAATACGGGGTGGAACGACAGTCATCCAAGCAAAGCGATATACAAATACAGTTGGTGTTGGCGCTGTACGCGATCTTTATGGCACTGTAATGAATGAAGGCGCCAATAAAGGAATTCTTGTCACCACTTCTGATTATGGGCCAGATTCTTATGCATTTGCCAGTGGAAAACCACTTGTACTGCTCAACGGTGCCAATTTATTGCACATGCTCAAAAAGCATGGACACAAAGCACGAATTGACATTCAAGAAGCAAGAAAACTCGGAATGAATCAGTAAGCAAGAGATACGTATGTACCCCCTGTTATAATATCATCAATCATACCGCGTTCTCCTTGCTTGGCGAGCTTGTAGAGTTCGGGAAGACGAAGCAGATCTTCGAGCTTCCTGAGAAGAAGAGCACAGAGGATTGCATAACCGGAAGGTTCGGGTGAATAGAGGCAGGCAGAGGAAGGGGGGGGGGCGTTTTGGGCACTGGCTGGGTCAGGGGGTAACTGCTGACCTCACACAGTCCTCGATGCTTCCGAGCACGGCATCTGACCCGCACATCTGCGGAACGTAAGCGAGCGCCTTTCCGGAAGAGACCATCATGCAACGGAAGCGTTCACAGAGCGGCGAGACCACCATGCATGTGTCGCATATCACCTTTGCACCGCTCGATTCGATCCCTGCCACGAGGTCGGGGTGCCGATCCCGCATTATCCCTGATGTGAAGATCCAGAACTCCTTCGTCACGGTCTTACCGGCAAGCAGATCCCGCAGTCTCACAAGTTCGGCTGCCGAACAGTGCGGACAGCCGATCGCGATGAGGTCGGGATCGCACTGGTGCCGATACACCTCCTCGATCTCGGCATGTTCGATGGTGATCTGCTCCACGATATCCCGCGCATCAGGAGCCGGATGCGGGTGCGGCAGTGTGGGCGGCAGAGGCGCCATGCCCTCGATGTAGTGGAGCGCAACAGCGCCTGATGCAGCCATCGCCGCACCAAGGGCTTTCCGTTCATCGTTTGTGGGCACGGACTCAAGCGAAAAGATCGGGACCCCGGATCCCGCGATTTCGCCTGCGATGTAGCCGAGTGCACCATAATCCGCGCCGCTGAGTCTCCCATCGACACGGATTGCGATGGACGGCAGCCGGTTACGATCGAGGTGGTAGCCGTAGTTCGGCGTCTTCCCGATCAATGCCGCGGCAAGCGCAGAGGGACCGCCCTCCCGGTTTGTCCGTGCTCCGATGACTGAGTTTGCGTAAGCCACAGCAGACGACTCGCTCCATGCAAGATGGTCTCCTGGCATGGCGAGATCTGCCCGTATCTCGTAAGGCGTGCAGGTGCACCACGGAAGGATTCCTAAGCTCTCGTAAGCGCGGATAACCTCCTCCTGTTTTGCGGCGAACTCCTCTGATATCGATAGTTCCCTCCACCGCACACGGTCAAGCCCTGCCGGATTGAGTATCGATGGAACCTTGACCGTGCCGCTGAGACCGGATATCCATTCAAGCCCGGCTTCGCCTATGTTCTTGTAGGACACTCCCGCGATCTGGGTGCTCTTAACAGGTATCAGCCGGTCGGCATCATAGATATCGCCAAGCGCTGCGAGTATCTCCATCGCCTTTCGCAGGACATAGCCCTGCTCGCCGTTTAAGGTGAGTTCTTCAGACGGTGTGAGGTGCATGATCGCTATTAAGTCAGCGCTGTCTGGTAAAATAGATTTCTGCCCGACCGGAACTGACGAACAGGTGGACGCTATACGAGGCGAAGGTTACACATACCCATACTCCAGATACGTGAGATCCAGTTCCCGCTTTAACCCTGCGAGGAACAATCCATACGTTTCATGCGAAAAATCAAGCCACCCGGAGTTCTGGGAGATCATCGCCTCAAACTCCTTTTCTGACTCGGTTTCCCCTTTGACGCCGAGATCTTTTACATCATCCCAGTATTTTTCGAGATATTCAAAGAGCGAGGTCTCTGCAAAGGACTTTGGTACAACAGGCGAATATGTCGCAATCTCGTCCATCAACTCCTGCTCTCTCAAATGCTCTTCTTCTGTGATTCCTGACTGCTCGATCGCCTGCTTCCTCGCCTTCTCATCGATCGCGCGTTTCTCACCGGGCGCAAGGAACAGATGCCCGTAACGCTCCACGTGCTCTGTGTACATCGCGTTCTGGATCAGTTCGTGTTCGAGCACAAAGTGGAGCATTGTATCGGTTGCTTGCTCGATGTAGGGCTGGCTGATTACGATTATTGAGAACCAGCCGACTTTGAAGAAGAATCGCCTGTTCATAGCGATTGTGTAATCGAGAACGCTCGGGCGCTGCATGAATATCGACGGCGAGAACGCAACCGCATTCGACGACAGCATCAGGATGCCCTGCAATCGGTCGTCTCCAACCATTCGCCCCATCCGTGCACGGACATCATCTGAGATGGCATCGTACATCGATGGCGGGTCTATCTTATACCCCTCGCATCGTTCGAGCAACTCTTTTATCCGGGGCGGCTCGAGTTTTTTCATCGAGACTGCGATCTCGGATGTGATCGATACGATCCACTGCTTGTAATTCTGCTCGAAGAGTTCTCGTTCATCGGACATCTATTGCGGG
This sequence comes from uncultured ANME-2 cluster archaeon, assembly GCA_965195165.1. Taxonomy (GTDB): domain Archaea; phylum Halobacteriota; class Methanosarcinia; order Methanosarcinales; family Methanogasteraceae; genus Methanogaster_A. The sequence continues at coordinate 19,854 of CBDAFH010000167.1, forward strand.
TATGGTGCGGGGTGGGTAATGAAGATACCGCAAAATTGCATCTACCCGGCGTTGCGATGTCAAGCAGCGCGATCTGACTATCTTAAAAAACAGACCCCTACCCAATCATCCCCGCCATCTCTGCAACAGAGACGTTTTGCCGTATCTCCTGTTCTTTCCACAATTTCCTGAAGAAATAGAGATATTCGTACAACTCCGGCACGTCCCTCGCAAATATAATTTTGTGGTTTGAAATCACCTCTATCTTCATATAAAGCGGTAATTCCTCAAACGTGTACACATCATACCTTTTTGAATGTACATCGACATGTCGATAGATTTCTGATAGCACAGCAGATGGCTTCGATTCGGGTGATACGACACAGATGTCATAGTCACCCCTCGTGATATCGCCGCTCACCCGCGATCCGAATAGCAACACCCCGATCACGCGTGGATCATCCTTGAAAAAGGAGAAATCACCCCTTAACGTCTTCAGATCAATTCTTTCAGCCATTGCCTCATCCGTTCGATATACGCTTCAAAGAGTGGGAAGAGCGACTTCATCGATTCCAGTGCCACGGTTTCGTTGATGCCGTTGTATCCGTGAACAAGGCGGTTTCGCAGTCCATTCGCTTCTTCCAGCGCATATTTTATTCTTTCATCGATGATCCCGGACTTGTACGCCCGGTCGATGTTGGTGTAATCATCCATCGGCAGTTTTTCCGAATCTTTCAGGTGCATTGCAAGCACATCCATGCTCGCCTCAACAATCTCCTGCATCGCC